>CAJAYO010000835.1 GCA_903948415.1 uncultured Opitutia bacterium
AGCACGCCGCGGACGTGGGCCTTCTTGTTGAACTCGGCCTTGACCTTGTAGCCGGGGTCGCCGGTACCGGGCATGCCCGTGGCGCCCTTTTTCGTGTTGGGGCAGCCGCCTTGGATCATGAAGCCCTTGATGATGCGGTGAAACGCCGTGCCGTTGTAAAAGCCTTCGCGGGCCAGCTTCTTGAAATTCTCGACATGCTTCGGCGCGACGTCGGGCCAGAAGGCGAGGGTCATCTCTCCGTAGGAGGTCTTGATGATGGCGTGTTCAGCGGGTGCGGGAGTGCTCATGGGAAGCGCAGCGAACCGGCCGGGCCGTGGGGTCGCAAGAACCAATTTGCCCCTGGCGCGGAGCCTGCTCAGCTCGGCCGATGAAACTCCCCCTCGCTCTCCGGTTGCTCTGCCTCTTCGGCGTGTTCGTCTGGGTCGTCCCGGCCGCAACGGCCGCCGAAGTGATCCGCCCGAAAGTCGTCGTCGTCACGATGTTTGAAGCCGGACAGGACACGGGCGACCGGCCGGGCGAGTTTCAGTATTGGGTGGAGCGCGAAGCGCTCACGCGGGTGCACCCGTTTCCCCAGGGCTACCGCGATCTGCGTTCGAACGCGGACGGCAGTGTGCTCGGGGTGGTCACCGGCGTCGGCACGGCGAAGAGCGCGGCGACCATCATGGCGCTCGGGCTTGATCCGCGTTTTGATTTTTCGAAAACGTATTGGCTGGTGGCGGGCATCGCCGGCATCGACCCCAACGACGGACCGCTCGGCGCCGCGGTCTGGGCCGAGTGGTTGGTCGACGGCGATCTCGGGCACGAGATCGACGCGCGCGAGATGCCCGCGGGTTGGACGACGGGCTACATTCCGCTGCGGAAAAAGAAGCCGTATGAACTGCCCGTGGACCGGAGCGAAGGGGAGGCCTACCGCTTGGATCCCGGCCTGGTGGAATGGGCCTATCAGCTGACGAAGGACACGCCGCTGGGCGATACGGAGCCGATGCAGAAACGGCGCGCGCTTTACACGGGGTTTCCGCGGGCGCAGCGGCCGCCGCTCGTCATGAAGGGCGACAATCTTTCGTCGATGACCTACTGGCACGGGAAGCTGCTGAACCAGTGGGCGAACGATTGGGTGAAATATTTCAGCGACGGCACGGGCAACTACGTGACGACGGCGATGGAGGACACCGGCACGATGCAATCGTTGACCTTTCTCGCGCGGGCGAAGCGCGTGGATGTTCAGCGCGTGCTCGTGCTGCGCACGGCGAGCAATTTTGATATGCAGGCGCCCGGCGGCGACGCGGCGGAGAGTCTGAGCGGCGAAAAACTCGGGCCCGGCTACTCGGCTTATCTGCCTTCACTCGAAGCCGCCCACCGGGTCGGCCGCGTGGTGGTGCACGAACTCGTGCAGCATTGGGAGCGTTACGAGAAAGAAATGCCGAGGCCGTGACGGACGGCGCGGGGAAACGCCGCTCAATACTCGATCATCTCGCCGGGGAGCACCGGCGTGGTGACGGGCAGGGTGCGGGCGGGGTGCGCCTGTTCGAAGGCGTAGCCGAGGGCGAGCAGACGCGCTTCACTGAAGGCGGGACCGATAAAGGACAGGCCGACCGGCAGGGTGGGGTCGGAGGTGAAGCCGGCGGGGACGATCAGATCGGGCCAGCCCGTGACGTTCGCCAGAATGGCGGTGCTTCCGTAGATCGTGGGGGGCGGCGTGACGCCCTCGTCTTTGATCAGGCGCGGTGGGCGTGAGGCGGTGGGAACGACAAAGGCGTCGAGTTTCTCGCGGGCGAGAAACCAGGTGAGACTGTCGCGGATGATTTTGCGGCCGTCGTGGAGGGCGCTGAGGTAGGGTTGATCGGAGACGGTGAGGGCTTTCTTTTCGCGTTCGTAGGCGGAGAGGCGGTGCTGGTTGGGCACCCAGCCCTCGGGGGTGGGCTCGGTGATTTTTTTCGAGAGCGCAACGATGTCCGCGTGGGTCTTCGGGAGATCCTGGCGCGGGAGTGTCGCGAGGTAGTCTTCGACTTGGGTTTTGAATTCGGGGTCGCGAATCGCGAGGTAGAGGCCGCTGTTCAAGCCGAGGACAAAGGTCGGGAGCTTGATTTCGACGATGACGGCGCCCTTGGCCCGCAAAATGGCGAGGGAGGTTTCCGTGACGGCGTCAACTCCGGCGTCCTGCTTCATGAAGTCGCGGAGCAAGCCGAGCCTGGCGCCGCGCAGGGCGTCGGGTTTCAGGCCGGCGGTGTAGTCGGCGGTGGCGTGGCCAGCCGCGGCGGCGGTGGCGGGGTCGCGGGGGTCGGGCCCGGCCATGACGTTGAGGGCGGCCGCGAGGTCGGCGACGTGGCGGGCCATCGGGCCGACGGTGTCGAGCGCGAGCGAGAGCGGGATGATGCCGCCGCGGCCGTTGAGCCCGAGGGTGGGCTTGAGGCCGGCGATGCCGTTGGCCGAAGCGGGGCCGCGGATGGAGCCGCCGGTGTCGGTGCCGAGCCCGAAGGCGGCGAAACCCGCCGCGATGCCCGCACCGGTGCCGCCGCTCGAACCGCTGGGGGAGCGATCGAGGACGTGGGGATTGAGGATTTGTCCGCCGAGGGTGCTGAGGGCGGCGCCGCTCGCGAACTCGCTGAGGTTGGCTTTCGCGATGATCACACAACCGGCGGCGCGGAGGCGGCGGGTTTGCTCGGCGTCTTGCGGCGGATAGGAATCGCGGAGCGCGTAGAAACCGCCGGTGGTCGGGAGGTCGACGGTGTCGATGTTGTCCTTGAGCAGAATCGGAATGCCATGGAGCGGCCCGCGCGGGCCCCGGGCTTTGCGCTCGAGGTCGAGGGCGCGCGCTTCCACGAGCGCCTGGGGATTGAGCGTGATGAGCGCACGCAGTTTCGGGCCGGATTTTTCGTAGGCGTCGATGCGGGCGAGGAAGAGCGCCGTGAGCTTTTCGGACGTGAGTGTGCCCGCGTTCATGGCCGCCTGCAGTTGGCCGACGGTGGCGTCGGTCAGCGCCACCGTGGTGGCGCGGGCGGTCAGCGCCAGGGCGCAGACGAGGGCGAGAAGGAGGCGGGGCACGGGGAGGGCCGGAGCCGGACGCGAGGCGCTCAGTTGAACTCGGCGTCGATGAGTTCGCAGAAATGATGGATCAAGAACAGGTGGGCTTCCTGCGTCGCGGGGCCGCACTGGCCCGGGATGATGAGGTCGCAGCTGGCGAGGCCCTTGGCCCGGCCGCCGCCGCGCCCGAGGAAGGCGATGGATTCGAGGTGGAGGCTCTTCGCCTCGTGGAGGGCGGCGAGGATATTGGCGGAGTTGCCGCTCGTGGTGAGGACGACGAGGAGATCTTCGGGGCGGGCGAAGGCGGCGACCTGGCGGGAGAAGGCGTGCTCGTAGCCGTAGTCGTTGACGACACAGGTGAGGAGGGAGCCGTCGGCGGAGAGGGCGATGGCGGGGAGGGCGCGGCGGTCCTTGGCGTAGCGGCCGACGAGTTCGGTGGAGAAATGGGCGGCCTCGGCGGCGCTGCCGCCGTTGCCGCAGATGAGGAGTTTTCCGCCGCGGCGAAGCGTCGCGAGGATCATCGTGCCGGCCCGGTCGATTTCGGTGCGGATTTCGGAGAGCGACTGCAGGGTGCGAACGGTGTCGGTGAGGGAGGCTTCGAAGGAGCGCATGGCAGGTCGGAAGTAGCGAGCAGTGACCAGCGGGTAGCGAGGAGAAAAAGGCCGGAAACCGGCGGGGGAAATTCCCGAAACAGGCTCGCTACGCGCACCTCGCTACGCACTACTCCGGGCCGTCCATGCGCCTCCGCAAGCTCACCCTCCGGCATTTTCGCAACGTGGGCTTTGCCGCGCTGGAGCTGCAAGGGCGGCAGCAGTTTTTGGTCGGCGCGAACGGGCAGGGGAAAACGAATCTGCTGGAGGCGGCGGGTTTCTTGACGGCGTTGCGGTCGTTTCGGGCGGTGGACAACAAGCTGCTGGTCGGCCACGGGGAGCACACGGCGGCGATCGCGTGCGACCTGGAGCACGAGCGGCAAGGGGAGACGAAGGTGACGATCAAGCTGCGGCACGACGGCAAGGAGCTGTGGTGCGACAATGCGCGGGTGACGCGGCTGGCCGATTACCTCGGGAAATTTCCGACGGTGGTCTTTTCGTCGCAGGATTTGCAGTTGGTGCGCGGTTCGCCGGCGGGGCGGCGGCGCTGGCTCGACCTGACGCTGGCGGCGATGGACGCGGGATATTTGCGGGCGCTGCAGATGTTCACGCGGGCGCTGGCGGAGCGGAATGCGCTGTTGAAGCGGGGCCTCACGGGCGAGGCGCAGCTTTCGGCGTTTGAGCAGACGCTGGCGCCGGCGGCGGCGGAGCTGATCCGGCTGCGGGCGGCGGGGCTGAAGGCGTTGGGCGCGACGTTGAAGAAAAATTATGCGCAGCTCTGCGATGACGCGGAGCCGGCGGGGCTGGCGTACGACCCGAATTTTGCCGAGGCGTCGGCGGAAGTGATCCTCGCGCGGCTGGAGGCGGGGCGGGCGCGGGACGCGCAGTTTCGCACGACGCTGGTGGGACCGCACCGCGACGATTTTCATTTTACGGTGCGCCAAACGGCGGCGAAGGATTACGCGTCGGAGGGGCAGCAGCGTTCGCTGGTGCTGGCGCTGCGGCTCGCGCAGGCGGCGTGGTTTCAGGAGAAGAGCGGCATCCGGCCGGTGCTGCTGGCCGACGATGTGCTCGGCGAACTCGATCAGGCGCGGCGGCGGCGGTTCTGGGCGGCGATCGATCCGGAGTCACAGGTGATCGCGACGGGGACGAGTCTGCCCGACGCGGAGCTGGGGACGTGGCAGGTGTTTCAGGTGGCGGACGGGGCGTTTACGGAAAAGGCGACGAGCACGGAGGCCGGCGCGTGACGCTGGAGCCATGGCAATGGGCGCTCGGCGTGCTGGCGGCGCTGATCGTGGGGATTTCCAAATCCGGCATCGGCGGGCTGGGGATTCTCGCGGTGGTCCTTTTCACGGTGATGATGCCGGCAAAGCAGGCGACGGGCACGGTGCTGCCGTTGTTGTGCTTCGGCGATATCGTGGCGTCGGCGACCTATGGGCGGCACGCGAAATGGCTGCATGTCTGGCGGCTGTTTCCGTGGACCGCGGGCGGGGTGGTGCTGGGTTGGCTGGCCTTTGACCGGGTGAACGACCGGCAGGCGCAGGCGCTGATCGGGGCGATTATTCTCGGCCTGGTCGTGATGCAGCTCGTCCGGCGCAAGTGGGGCGGGCACGAGGTGGAGCATGGGGCGTGGTTTGCGCCGACCATTGGCGTGCTCGCGGGATTCACGACGCTGGTGGCGAACGCGGCGGGTCCGCTCATGGTCGTCTACATGCTCGCCATGCGGTTGCCGAAACTGGATTGGGTCGGCACGAGCGCGGTGTTTTTCCTGCTGCTCAATTTTTTCAAGGTGCCGTTCATGGTCGATCTCGGGTTGATCCACGCGACGAGCGTCGCGTTCAACCTCTGGCTGGCGCCCGTGGTGCTCGCGGGGGCGTGGTTCGGGCGGAAACTGGTGCTGAAGATCGACCAGCGGGCGTTTGAAAATCTCGCGCTCGCGCTCAGCCTGATCGCCGGGCTCAATCTCGTTTACCAAGCATGGCACGGATGAACGTCAGGCAGATGTGGGCGGCGAAGCTGGCGGGGAAACCCGTGCCCGCGGCGTTGGACGTGCCGGCGAATGGCGCGGCGTCGGGGCAGACGTCGCTCGGTGTGCGGGCGCGGGCGCCGTTCAGTGGCGTGGTGCTGGGGATCGACCCGTCGCTGCGCGGGACGGGCTTGGCGCTGGTCGAGTTTACGGTGGGGCGGCAGCCGATCTTGCTGCGGTGTCAGACGGTGAAGGTGCACCCGAAGCTGCCGATGGCGGTGGCGCTCGGGGAGATTCACCGGGCGGTGGCGGCGTTTCTGGATGCGGCGAAGGACGTGCGGCATGTGGCGCTGGAGCAGACGATTTTCGTGCAGAATTTTCAGACGGCCCAGATTCTCGGGGCGGCGCGCGGCGCGGCGATTGCGGCGGCGGCGCTGCGGGACAAAGAAGTCTTTGAGTATGCGCCGTTGCGCGTGAAGCAGGCGGTGGTCGGGGCGGGCCGGGCGAGCAAGGAGCAGATGGCGCGGACCGTCATGGCGCTGCTGGGACACGGGCGGACGCTGGCGCTGGACGAGGCGGATGCGGCGGGCGTGGCGTTGTGCCACGCGTTTACGTGGCGGGAGCAGCGGGAATGACCAACGGCCAGGGGCCGATGACCGAGGCCGGGGGCAAGGGGGTGGATTTTTTGATCGCCGATGGATTTCGCCCAAGGGCGAGAACGTGGGCGCGAAGGTGCGGCTGATCGCCGCCGGGAATTCAAGCGATCCGATCGGTGGCGTGGGGGTGGCGGCGTTCGAAGTGTTTCATGACGGTGTAGCCAATGCCGGTTACGCCGCTGAGCACGGCGGG
The DNA here is from genome assembly GCA_903948415.1 of uncultured Opitutia bacterium. Taxonomy (GTDB): domain Bacteria; phylum Verrucomicrobiota; class Verrucomicrobiia; order Opitutales; family Opitutaceae; genus GAS368. The sequence continues at coordinate 6,427 of CAJAYO010000835.1, forward strand.
AAAGAGGAGCGTGTCGTAGCCAAAACGATGGTACCCGAGGGTGCCGATCAGGCCGCCGGCGAAGAAGCCGAGGAAGAGGACGCCGTAGATGCGGAAGCGAAACCAGTCCACCGCGGTGCCGCGCAGGAGGTGGCCGCAGGCGATGCCGAGGTCGGTGACCATGCCGGTGATATGCGTGGTGCGCATCGTCGAGCCGCTGTAGGTGGTGACCATCGCGTTTTGCAGGCCGCAGGCCATGGCCGCGAGGTAGTCCCCGAGGTTGGCGCCGCGCCGGAGGAAATAGACGGACAGCAGCAGCGCGGCGGATTCCAGCGCGAGGGCGACGCCGTAGCGCCGGCCCAGACGCAGGGAGCCTTGGCGGATGACCGCGCCGCTGACGACGCAGCCGGCGAAGAAGGCGAGCAAGATGGCCAGGGCGTGCCCGGCGACGCCGTAGTGGGCGCGGGCGAGCTCCAGACCGAGCACGGTGACGGTGCCGGTGAGGTGGCTGAGCGCCTGGTGGTGTTGGCCCAGGAAGCCGACGGCGTTGATCGAGCCGGCGGTGACGGCCAGCGCCATGCCGCCGAAATAGACCCAGTTGGGGGTGGGGTGGTGGCGGAGCATGTCGTGTCGGGGGGCGAACCGGGTGGATCAGCGGGGGGCGAGGATCTCGCGGGCGCGGACGAGGGCGGCGTCGAAGTGGGCGCGGATGTTGCGGCGGCCGAGGCGGTCGATGAAGCCGGCTTTCAGCATCATGTCGAGAGGCTGGCGGTGCGGGCCGCTGAGGATAACCGTGCCGCCTTTGGCCTGCATGCGCTCGACGATACTTTCGAGGGCATTGAGGGCCGTGGCGTCCATGGCGGGGACGAGCTGCATCCGGAGAATGAGGACGCGGGGCAGCCCGCCGGCGCGGAGGAGGGCGTCCTCCATTTTCTCGGCGGCGCCGAAAAAGAACGGTCCGAAGATGCGGTAGACGACGACGCCGGCGGGGATGGCCTTGCCGTGGGCGATCTGCTCCTGGGTTTCGAGTTCGTCGTGGGCGGTCACCTGCGTGATTTCGGTGGTGTCGGCCATGCGTTTGATGAACAGCACCGCCGCCAGGATCATGCCGACCTCGACGGCGACCACGAGGTCGAAGACGACGGTGAGGCCGAAGGTCGTGACGAGCACGACGGCGTCGCTCCGGGGCATTTTGCCGAGGCGGGTGAGTTCGTGCCACTCGCCCATGCGCAGGGCGACGACGACGAGAACGGCGGCGATGGCGCCCATCGGGACGAATTGGGCGAACGAGGAAAAGAACAGGACGATGAGCAGGAGCGTGAGCGCGTGCACGAGGCCGGCGACGGGAGTGCGGCCGCCGGCTTTGACGTTGGCGGAGGTGCGGGCGATGGCGCCGGTGACGGGCAGACCGCAGAAAAACGGGCAGACGATATTGGCGACGCCCTGCGCGACGAGTTCGGTGTTGGAGTCGTGGCGGTCGTTGATGAGACCGTCGGCGACCACGGCGGAGAGGAGTGATTCGATGGCGCCGAGGAGGGCGAGGGTGGTGGCGGGGCCGAGGAGGTCGCGGAGGCGGGCGAAGGTGATCTCCGGCCAGACGAATGGGGGCAGACCGTGGGGAATGGCGCCGGGGCCGAATTGCGAGCCCACGGTGGCAACCCCGTTGGTCGTTTCCCAGCCGAACCACGCGACGAGGGCGGCGGAGACAATCATCGCAAGGATTGCGCCCGGCACGCGCTCCGCCCGGAGGCGGGCGCGCCAGGTGGGCCAGAAAATGATGAAGGCGGCGCAGGCGGCGGCGATGAGCAGCGTGGTCGGATTGGCGGCGCTCAGGCGGGAAAACAACCAGAGTACTTTCCCATGAAATTCCGTGGGCGTCCGGGCGTCCGTGGTGAGGCCGAGAAATTCATCGGATTGAGCGACGATGAGGGCCACCGCGATGCCGGTGGTGAAGCCGCTGGTCACGGGATAGGGAATGAATTTGATGAGCGTGCCCATCCCGCTGAGGCCCATCAGCACGAGAATGATTCCGGCCATCATGGTCGCGATCAGGAGGCCGTCGAAGCCGTGCTGACTCGCAACCAGGAGGACGATGGGCACAAAGGCCGCGGTCGGCCCCGCGATTTGGACGCGGCTGCCGCCGAGCAGGGACACCACGATCCCGCCGATGATGGCGGTGAAAATGCCGATGGCCGGCGCCGGCAGCGGGGTGGCGAGGCCGGCCGGGATGCTCGCGACGCCAAGGGCGAGCGCGAGGGGCAGCGCGATGAGGCCGACCGTGACGCCGGAGAGTGCGTCGGCCGTGGCCTGGGGCCGGGTGTAGCCCGAGCTCAGGCAGCTGAAGATCCGGGGTTTGAATTTCAGGAACGAGAGAACCGAGGAGTGGCCGAAAAGGGCGGGAATCTTCATCGCAGCACGTAACGTGGCGGTCAGACGTTAGCGGGGGCCCGTGGGCATACAATCCTGCATGCAGCCAGAGGTCGGGCGCCCGCGGAGGCGCGCAGGTGACGGGCTCGCCGCGAAACCGGGCGCGTGAGGGATGTCTAACCCAGCACCGCTTTGAGCACCTTGCCGAGGTCGGTGACGCGGTAGGGTTTCGTCAGGTAGCCGCAAAACCCCATGTCGAGATACTTGCGGGCCATGTCGTCATTGTCGTAGCCGCTGGAGACGATGGCGCGGACTTCGGGGTCGAGTTCCTGAAGGGTCTTGAAGCACTCTTCCCCGCCCATGCCGCCGATGACCGTGAGATCCAAGATGACGGCGTCATAGGGCCGGCCGATGTTCTGGTAGCGCTTATACAGGGCGATCGCCTCCTCACCGTTGGTCGCGAGGTCGTATTTGTAGTCGAGGCTCGTGAGCATGGTGCCGGTGAGCGCGGCGATTTTGGCGTCGTCGTCCATGAGGAGCACGCGGCCGGTGCCGAAGCGCATGGACGGGGCCTTGCGGGCCTGGACTTCGACGGGTTGGGTGGCTTTCGGGAGGTAAACGGTGAACGCAGTGCCGACGCCGAGCTCGCTGGCGAGTTCGAGTTGGCCGCCGTGTTTGCGGACGATGGAGAGGACGGTGGCGAGGCCGAGGCCGGTGCCGTGTTTCTTCGTGGTGAAGAACGGATCGAAGATCTTGCCCACGTGCTCGGGTTTGATGCCGCTGCCGTTGTCGCGGACTTCGAACAGGACGTAGTCACCGGGGACGAGCGGGGCGAGCTGGTTTTCGGCGAGGGTGACGTTGGCGGCCCGGATCTGGAGGACCGGGCGGTGGGGTGGCGGGGGCATCGCCTGCAGGGCGTTGACGATGAGATTTTGGAAAACCTGCAGCATCTGCGCGCGGTCGACCTGGACCGGCTCGGTGCCGGCGGGCACGTCGATCGAGATCACAGCGGTCGAACCGGCGGCGGCGATTTTCCTGGCGTCCTCGAGGAGGTCCTTGGCGCCGCAGACGGACTGGGTGCCGACGCCGCCCTTGGCGAACGCGAGGAGTTGTTTGGTGAGGCCCTTGGCGTTGGTGCAGGCGTGTTCGGCGTCGCCGAGGGCGGAGTAGTCGCGGTTGTCTTTGGCGAGGGAGACAGCGCCGAGGATGGTGGTGAGGAGATTATTGAAATCGTGCGCGATGCCGCCGGCGAGCAGACCAAGGGATTCGAAGCGGTTCGCCTTCACGAGTTCCTCGGGCGTGAGGGTCATCTGGTCGGGGTCGCGGAACACGATGACGACTCCGCGGGGGCGGCCGTCGGCGCCGAAGGCGGCGCGGGCGGTCCAGACGACCGGGGTGGGCGGCTGGCCGTCGACGGGGGAGGTGAGGGCGTCGGCCCCGATGAGCGGGAGGGGTTGGTCGGCGGCGAGGGCGCGTTCGACGGGATCGTCGCCGGGGCGATGGCTCTGGCGGTTGACGAGATGAAAGACGTCTCCGATCGGCTGGCCGCGGAGGGCTTCGGGGGCGAGACGAAGGAGGGGCGTGGAGGCGGCGTTGGCGAAAATGATTTTGCCGCGGGCGTCGGTGATGAGGACGGCCTCGGCGAGGGCGCCCAGCGCCTCGGTGACGAGAGCGGACGGGAGGCCGTGGCTGTCGGACGAGGCGGACGGGGAGAGGTCGGCGGGCAGGGCAACGGCGAAGCCGACGACGCGGGCGAGGTCGCGTTTGCGGGTGAGGCTGCGGTGGGCGCCGAAGAGGACGGGCACGGG
>CAJAYO010000836.1 GCA_903948415.1 uncultured Opitutia bacterium
CGCCGCCGTGAACAACGACTGGTTCGCGGCCGCCTTGAACAAGAAACGCTGACCCCGCCCCGTTCGCCCCGGCTGGGATCTTTCGCTCACATTCCACTCAACTTCAGCCCTCCAACCGAGTCTATCCCCCCGCATGCCTAACTCAAAAAACCTCCCGCCCGATCTCGCTGCCAAGCTCATCGTCCGCGGTATCCACCTCGAGCTCACCGACGCCCTGCGCGCCGCGATCGCGGAAAAAACCGCCCGCCTCCTGCGCCACAACGACCACCTCGTCCGTCTGCGCGTCGATCTCGAACTCGACAAGACCCACGGCGTCGGCACGCAGTTCATCGCCAAAGGCCACATCGAGATCGCCGGCCCGGATCTGATCGCCAGCGTCAGCAGCGACGACGCCTACAAGTCCCTCGATCTGCTCGTGGACAAACTCGACGGTCTCCTGCGCCGCCGCCACGGCCTGCACAAGGACAAGCGCAACCACCCGCACGCCACGGAACTCGACGTCGAGCTGCCCAAGGCCGACTGATCGCCGGGCCGGCCGGCCCCTTTCCTCCGCGGAGGGCGCACCCACGGCGCTCCCTCCGCGTTCCGGGGTTCAGCGATACGGCTGGTGCAGCTCCACCGGCTGGCTCTTCGTGCGCAGCCGCAGATTCAGCATCTCGACGCCAAACGCGAAGGCCATGGAGAAGTAGATGTAGCCTTTCGGGATGTGCTGGCCGAACGCTTCGCCCACCAGCATCACCCCGATCAAAATCAGGAAACTCAGCGCGAGCATCTTGAGCGTCGGATGACGGTTCACGAAATGGCTGATCGTGCCGGCGAACGCCAACATCACGCCCAACGCGATGATCACCGCGGTGATCATCACCCAAAGGTCGTTCGCCATGCCCACCGCCGTGATCACCGAGTCGAGCGAGAAAACGATGTCGAGGAGCAGAATCTGCACGATCGCCCCGCGGAACGAGGCGACCTTGCCACCGCTCGTCGCATGGCCGTCGGCGCCTTCGAGCTTCTCGTGAATTTCCACGACGCTCTTGCCGATCAGGAACAGACCACCCACCAGCAAAATCAGGCTCTTGCCCGTGATCGGCACCTCGAACACGGGCAGCGTGAACAGCACCTTCGTCAGGCTCATCACCCAGGAGATCGAGCACAGCAGAATCACCCGCGTGATCAGCGCCAGACTGAGGCCGAGCTTCCGCGCCTTGTCCTGCTGCGCCAACGGCAGTTTGCCCGCCAGGATCGAAATGAAGATCACATTGTCGATGCCGAGCACGATCTCCAGCGCCGTGAGCGTGAAGAGCGAAATCCAAACCTGCGGATCAGTGAGCCAGTCCATGGTGCCGGCGATTCAGGCGCGCCGCGCGCCGGCGTCAATGCGTTGGCCCGAAATTCTCGGCTCCTGCCGCGCCGGCCACACCCCGGCCACCGCGAGCACCCGGCCCTCTCCACCCCCACCCCAGAGCCCTGCCCTCTCCACCCCCACCCCAGAGCCCTGCCCGTGCTGACCGCGCGCCTCCCGCCGCCCCGCCCCCGCCCGAAAAACTGACGCCCACCCGCCCGCGAAGGATTGATGCGGCGCAATTTCTCCCCACGCTCCGCGTCCGATGGACAACGAAACCCGGCCCGCCTACGAGTCCCAGACCCGGCCCGACTACGAATCCCAGTCCCGGCCCCCGCTGTCGCACGACGTCCTGGAATACGAGAAGGCCGCCCGCCAGGCCGTCTCCACCGGCCACCTGCTCACCGCCATCGAAGTCACCCGCGAGGGCCTCGGCCGCTACGGCGTCAACCCCGTCCTCCAGCAGCAGCTCGCCCTCGCCCTCGCGCAAACCGGCGCGCTCGACAGCGCCCGCGCCATGCTCGACGAGGTGCTCAAGGAATCCGCCCGCGACGAAGAAACGCTCTGTCTGCTCGGCCGCGTCTACAAGGAACTCTGGCGCCGCGCCGGCGATCCCGCCGCCGCCGCCGAGGCGCTCAAGCTCTCCTGCAAATACTACGGGGAAGCCTTCGCCCTCGCCGAAGGCTCGTATCCGGGCATCAACCTCGCCTTCACCCACGCCGCCGCCGGCGACACGGAACAGGCCGCCGCCATCGCCGGCAAAGTCGCCCTCCGCTGCAAGGCCGAGATCGCCCTGCATAAAGACGCCCCCGACGGCTGGCTGCTCGCCACCCTGGCCGAGGCCCTCACGCACCAGCGCGCCACCGCCGCCGCCGCCGACTACTACCGTCAGGCCGCCGCCCTCTTCAAGGGCCGCTGGCGCGACCTCGCCTCGATGCGCCGCCAGGCCCGCGAAATCATCGGCTTCGCCACCCGCCAGCCCGAAGTGCCGCGCGCCCGCTGGTATGATCTCGCCTCGGTCCAGCAACGCATGCGCGAGGCCTTCGGCCGCAGCGAAAAAGGCCAGGAGTGGCTCGACCGCTGCTTCGAGTTTCCCTCCGTCGTCGTCTTCGCCGGGCACATGCTCGACCAGCCGGGCCGCCCCAGCCCCCGCTTTCCCGCCGCGCGCGAACCCCAGATCCGCGAGGCCATCCGCGCCCAGCTCGACCAACTCAACCCGGGCTTCGGCTACTCCTCGGCCGCCTGCGGCGCCGACATCCTCTTCTGCGAATACCTCCTCGAACGGGACGCCAAACTGAACATCGTCCTCCCCTGCCCGGTCGACGCCTTCAAACGCCTGAGCGTCGACTTCGCCGGCCCGGACTGGGTCCGCCGCTTCCACCACGTCCTCGGCAACGCCAATACCACCCTCGTCGCCAACCCCGACGAATACACCGCCACCATCGACGACCCCGTCTCGCCCATGGGCTACCTCTACGCCAACCGGATCGTCACCGGTCTCGCCGTCTTGCAGGCCCAATCCCTCGACCTCGAGGTGCACGCGCTCGCGCTCTGGGACGGGGAACCCGGCCTCACCGCCGGCGGCACGGCCAGCGTCGTCACCGACTGGGCCCTACGCGGCCTCGATCTCCACCTTATCCACCCGGACGGCCGCCCCCTGCCCGCCCCGGTGCCGGCCGCCGTCGGCGCCCCCGCCGCCCGCCCCGCTCCCGCCGCCGGCGACGCGCTCGAGGTCCGGCACGAAATCCGCGCCCTCCTCTCCGTCGAAATCGTCCATTTCAAAAAAATCGCGGAGCGCCAGATCCCGGTTTTCATCCGCGAATTCAAGGTGCCCGTCGCCCAACTCATCGCCGAGATGCCGGTGCCGCCGATGTCCACCGAAAGCTGGCTCAAGACCCACGCCTTCACCTTCGACCGCCCCCAGGACGCCGCGCTGTTCGCCCTCGAGTTGCGCGACCGCTTCGGGCGCATCCCCTGGGCCGATCTCGGCCTGCCCGCCGACCTCGGCATCCGCCTCGTCCTCCACGCCGGCCCGGTCTTCACGTTTGCCGATCCCGTGTTGGGGCGCTCGACCTGCCTCGGCTCGCACATCTCACGCGCCGCGCGCATCGAGCCCATCACCCCGCCCGGCCAGGTGTTCGCGAGCCAGGAATTCGCCGCGTTGTGCAGCGCCGACGACCTCGCCGCCGTCAGCTTCGAATTCCTCGGCCGGATCCACACCGGGCGCCTGTTCGACGAGGCCCCGCTCTACCGCCTCGACCGCCGCCGCCGCGAGCTGTAACGGCTAGACGCCCAGCCACGCCAGTCCCGCGCGCAACCACAGCGGGATCACCAACACCCCGAGCGCCGTCGTCCCGAGCACGATCTGCACCGCCGTCCGCGGATGCCCGCCATACACCCGCGCAATGATGATCGAGACCAGCGCCACGGGCATCGCCGCCTGCACGAGCATCACGCGCTTCAGCTCGACCGAGCAGGGCAGATATTTGGCCACGAGCAGCATCACCACCGGCAGCACGCCCAGCCGCAGCGCCACCGCCGCGCCCGTCACCTTCGCATCGAACAACTCGCCGGGCTGGTTGAGATAGTTCGCCAAGTTCACCCCCGTCATGAGCAGGCCCAGCGGGATCGCGCACACCGCCAGCGCGTGGATCGTGTCCATCACCAGCTGCGGCAACCGCGGCGTCACGCCCCCGAGATTGCAGACCACCGCCAGCACGAGCGCGATCAGCATCGGGCTCGCCAATTTGCGCCACCCTTCGCGCAACGACAGCCCGCTCAACACCAGCACGCCCACCGTCCAGATCGCAATCTCCACGCCCACGTTGTGCACGAGCAACACCCCGCGGCTCTCCGGGCCCCAGAGCCCCGCCATGATCGGGAGCGGCAGATAGCCATAATTGGTCACCCCCACCGCCAGCGCAAACGTCCGCATGCCCGTGCCCACATGCAGCCCGATCGCCTTCGCCACCAACAGCCCCGCGCGAATCCCGATGAACGTCATCGCAAAACCCACGAGCGGCGGCAGCAGGAGATTTTCCGGCTCCCGCAACGCCGCGTTGCTCGCCACCGACTCAAACACAAAACACGGCGAACAGACATTGACGACGAGCCGCATGAGACTCGTCTCCGCCTCGCCTTCGACCCAGTGCACGCGCCGCACCACGACCCCGATCGCGATCACCGCGAACACCGGCAGCACGAGCAGCAGCAATTGCCAGTAGGACATCATCGCCCCGGACTTCAGCGGCGCGCCCCGCCCGCGTCGAGCCATCGCTGTGACATGGTCGCCGGAAGATGCCGGACCCCGGCGCCGCTACTCCGCCCCTTTGCCCTGGCCCACCTCTCACCTGCCCTCCCGGCCCGGGCTTCACTTTTCCTCTCGTTTCATTTCAATCGCGACCGGCTTCCAAACCGCCTCCCGGTGCTCGCCCTCGCCCTTCTCCTCGCTTACGCCCTCGGCTGCTTCTCCCCCGGCTGGTGGCTCGTCCGTCGGAAAACCGGCGGCGATCTCCGCGCCCACGGCAGCGGCGTCACCGGGGCCACCAACGCCGCCCGCGTCCTCGGCCCGCGTCTCGGCCTCCTCGTGCTCGCCCTCGACGCCGCCAAAGCGGCCCTCGCCGTCCTCCTCGCCCGCTGGCTCGCCCCCGCCGCGGCCTGGCACGTCCTCGCTCTGCCCGCCGTCGTGGCCGGCCACATCTGGCCCGCGCCCCTGCGCTTCCGCGGCGGCCGGGGCGCCGGCCCCCTCCTCGGCGGCTGCCTCGCCCTCCACCCGTTCTTCGCTCTCGCCGCCGGCGCGCCCGCCGCGCTCGCCCTCGGCTTCACCCGCCGCAGCTTCGCGCTCGCCCTCGCCGCCACGTTCGGGGGCATCGCCGCCGCCCCGTGGCTCCTGCCCGGCCTCGAAGCCCGCGTCGCGTTCGCCGCCGCCGTCGCGCTCGTCCTCCTGGCCCACCGCGATCGTCTGTCCAAACGTGATACGCCGCCCAAACCCTGACGCGCCATGGAACCCTCCACCCGTTTCAAACTCGCCACGACCCCCGCGGAGTTCGAGCAGATCCACCGCCTGAATTACCGCACTTTTGTCGAGGAGATCCCGCAACACGCGCCCAATCCCGAGGGCCGCCACGTCGACCAATTTCACGCCGACAACACCTATCTCATCGGCGTGCGCGACGACCGCGTGATCGCGCAAATCGCCCTCCGCCGCCGCCGCCCCTTTTCCCTCGACGCCAAACTCCCCGACCTCGACCGCCACCTGCCGCCCGGCCGCCGCCTCGTCGAAGTGCGCCTGCTCGCCGTCGATCCCGCCCACCGCAACGGCCCCGTGCCCGCGCAACTCCTCCAGTTCGCCGCGCGCCACTGCCACGCCCGCGGCGACGATCTCGCGGTCATCTCCGGCGCCGTCCGCCGCCTGCGCCTCTACCGCGCGATGGGCTTCGAACCCTTCGGTCCGCTCGTCGGCACCCCCGCGGCGCCCTACCAGCCCATGTTGCTCACGCTGGAAAACTTCACCCACGCCACCCTCACCCGCCCCAGCCTCCGCCATGGCCTCGCCCCCGCTGCCGAGACGGACGCCCCGCGCCCGCCCGTCAATCTCCTCCCCGGCCCCGTGGCTGTTTCGCCCGCCGTGCTCGCCGCCTTCGCGCAGCCACCCACCTCGCACCGCACCCCCGCCTTCGTCGAACAGGTCGCCCAGCTCCGCCGCCGCCTCGCGGCGCTGACCCGCGCCGGCGATGTTCAAATCCTCCCCGGCTCCGGCACCCTCGCCAACGACGTCGTCGCCGCGCAACTCGCCGCCCTCCCCGGCCCCGGCCTCATCGTCTCCACCGGCGAATTCGGCGAACGCCTCGCCGACCACGCCCGCCGCGCCCGGCTCGATTTCCATTGGGCGCGCCTGCCCTGGGGCACCCCGCTCACGCCCGCCGTGCTCGCCGACGCCCTCAGCGCCGCGTCCGCCCCGCGCTGGCTCTGGCTCGTGCACCACGAAACCTCCACCGGGGTCCTGCACGACCTCGCGCTCCTCAAATCGTTCGCCGACCAACACCGCCTCGCCCTCTGCCTCGACTGCATGAGTTCGGTCGGCGCCATCGCCGTCGACCTGTCGGGCGTTCACCTCGCCACCGCCTCCAGCAACAAAGGACTCGCCGCCCTCGCGGGCCTCGCGCTCGTGTTTCACCAAAACCCGCCCCCACCCCGCGCCGATTTGCCGCGCTATCTCGACCTTGCGCTCTGGGCCGCCGCCGACTCTGTGCCCTTCACGCATTCGTCGAATCTCATCGCCGCGCTCGACGTCGCCCTGGCCGAGATCGAACGCCTGCCGTCCGGCGGACGCTGCACCCAAAACGACGGCGCCGCGTGGCTCCGCACCGCCCTCGCCGCCGCCGGCTTCACCCTGGTCGCCCCCGCGCCCCACGCCTCCCCGATCATCGTCACCGTGCAACTGCCGCCCACGCTCCGCTCCGCGGACGTCGGCGCCCACCTCGAACACCGCGGTTTCCTCGCGAGCCACCAGAGCGCCTATCTCGCCGCCCGCCACTGGATCCAGTTCTGTCTCATCGGCGCCCCGTCGCCCGCCACGCTCGCCACCCTGGTCACCGAACTCCGCCCGTTCGCCGCAGCCCCCACCGCCCCCCGCCTCCGATGAAAGGCCCCCGCCGTATCCGAAAAAATCGGTCGGCCGCCTGCAGACTCATCCCTTAGCCAACCGTGCTTCCAACGCCTCGATCCAGGTGAACTGCCCCGCCTGCCTGTCGCGAAGTCTCTTCGCCGTGGCCCGCTTCCACGCCGGGGTGCCGTGCTTCCGACGGATCAGGTAGGCCTGAAGTTCCACCCGCTCGCGCGGCGAGAGCCGCGAAACGCGCGGCGGAAATGCCCCCCAACTCCATCACCAAGCCAGAATCGCTGCTGCTCATCTTTTCCAATCCTCCTTCACAGCAACCGTCGCCATTGAACGAAATCCCCCGAAGGCAGACGCGCCTCCCGGCATCGACGTCGAAATCTGCAAACACGCGGTCTTCTTGCGGGACAGGACAAGAGCGACCCAGCCGCGTTACCGAAGCCGGAAAGACTCGGAGGGAAAGCGGCGTGCCCTTGCCGGACAGGGCCATTCACGCCGGCCCGCGCAACGACGCGGCCTCTCCCTCCTTCAGGTCCCCATCCCCTGCCCCGCCAGCCACCCCGTCGTCCACGCGGACTGAAAATTGAACCCGCCCGTCACGCCGTCGATATCGAGCACCTCGCCCGCAAAATGCAGCCCCGGACACACCCGGCTCTCCATCGTCTTGAAATCCACCTCGGCCAGCTTCACCCCGCCGCACGTCACAAACTCGTCCTTGAACAGACTCTTCCCGACCACCTGCAACTCCGCCCCCGTGAGCTGCGCCGCGAGCGTGCCGAGCGCGGCGTTGCCCACCTGCGCCCACCCCGTCGTCGCCGCGATCCCCGCCGAAACCACCAACCGCTCCCAGAGCCGCTGCGGCATGGCGAGCGGACTCCACGTCGCAATCTGCTTCTTCGGATTATTCTCCCGCACCGTCTGCAACTCCCGCACGAGCGATTCGCGCGTGTGCGTGCCGGTCCAATTCACGCTCAACAGAAACGCGTAGTTCACCACCGCCAACTCGCGCGCGCCCCACGCCGACAGCTTCAGGATCGCCGGCCCGCTCAGCCCCCAATGCGTGATCAGCAGCGGCCCGTCCGTCCGCAGCTTCGTGCCCGGCACGCTCACCGCCGCATTCTCCACCGACACTCCCGACAGCCCGATCAACCGCGCGTCGTCGATGTGAAACGTGAACAGCGACGGCACCGGCGGCTCGATCGTGTGCCCGAACGACTCCGCGATCGTGAGCCCCGCCGACGACTTGTTTCCGCCCGTCGCCAGCAGCAACCGTTCGCAGCGCACCCCGGAATTGTCCGTCAACGTCAGCCAAAAATCCGCCCCCGCGCGCTCCACCTTTCGCACGCCCATGCTCGTGACGACCTTCACGCCCGCCGCTTCCGCCGCCCGCATCAGACAATCCACAATCGTCGCCGAGTCATCTGTCACCGGAAACATGCGACCGTCCGCCTCGGTTTTCGTTTCCACGCCGCGCTCGGCGAGCCACGCGACCATGTCGCGCGGCTGAAACTTGTGGAAGGCTCCGAGCAGCTCCCGGCCGCCGCGCGGATATTTTTTCACCAGCTCGCGCGGCTCGAAGCACGCGTGCGTGACGTTGCAGCGCCCGCCGCCCGACACGCGCACCTTCGCGAGCGGATGCGCCGTAGCCTCGTAAATCGTCACCTCGCCGGCCGCGCCGAGCTTCTCCGCGCAGGCGATGGCCGCGAAAAATCCCGCCGCCCCGCCCCCGACCACCACCACGCGCCGTTTGTCTGTCATGGCCCTACCCTGCGCAGGGCTCGCCGCCAGCGCCAAACCTTTTTACCCCGGATCGCCCGGCTGCACACCGATTCCCTTCCGCGATCCCCCGGACTTGATCCGGGACCATCCGTGAAATCTGTGGTCAAACGCCCCGGGCTTCATTTCTCCTGCACGCTTTTTGCGCCCGTCGCGCCCCCGCCCTCGGGGCGCCGGCGCATCCGTCCGCAAAAAGGCCGTCGCGGGCTGCAATCCGCGACGGCCAAACCAACCCCTAACAATTCGTGGAAGAAACTCCGGCTTAGTTCTTCTTCTTGCCGCCACCCTTGCCGCCCTGGGGCGCCATGGCGTCAAACTTGGCCTGCTGGTCGGCGGTGAGGACCGCGCGGACTTCCTTGTTCGCGGCCATCATGACTTCCCGGCCTTTTTCCCGGCGCTCGTCCTGCGGGATGGCCTGCATGTCCTTGGCCGACTTCTCGAGGATCGCGGTGATCTTGGTCTTTTGCTCGGCCGAGAGGGAACCGACCGCCTCTTCGATGGCGGAGACCCGGGCCGCGGGACCCATCTGGCCCTTGCCCTTACCCTTGTCCTGGGCGGAAGCGGTGGAGACGAAGGCGACTGCGCCAAGCGTGAGGACGGTGATCAGAATTTTGAAAGATTTCATGGGAGATTCGGAATAAGGTTTCGTTTGGATTAGTGACTTTGGGTTCGAACCTTCAGCCGCGGAAGCAGCGGGTTCGGGGCGTATGACGGCGCCCCGCCGCCGTAGTTTCGCGATTTGTGCACAAGCTTGCCGCCGCCTTGCGGGCCCGCCAGTTTCCCCGCCCATGATTCAGGTCACCGGTCTCGCCAAACGCTACGGCTCCTTCACCGCCGTCCACGACCTGTCCTTCACCGTCCAACCCGGCGAAGTCCTCGGCCTCGTCGGCCCCAACGGCGCGGGCAAAACCAGCACCCTCCGCTGCCTCGCCGGCATCATCCCCGCCACCGCCGGCAGCGTCCGCCTCGCCGGCCACGACCTCGCCACCGCTCCCGTCGCCGCCAAACGCACCCTCGCCTTCTTCCCCGACGAACCCCGCCTCTTCGACTACCTCACGGTCCGCCAGCACCTCAATTTCGTCGCGCGGATCTACGGCGTCGCCGACCACGAGGCCCTCGCCGAACCGCTCCTCGCGGAGCTCGAAATCGCCGACAAAGCCGACCAGCTCCCCGGCGAACTCTCCCGCGGCATGAAACAGAAACTCGCCATCGCCTGCGGCCTCCTGCACCGCCCGAGCGTCATGTTCTTCGACGAGCCGCTCACCGGCCTCGACCCGCTCGGGATCCGCCGCATGAAGGACTCCATTCTGCAACGCGCCCGCGACGGCGCGGCCATCGTCCTCAGTTCCCATCTGCTCCATCTGCTCCAAGAGGTCTGCTCGCACGTGCTGATCCTCAAAAAGGGCGAAAAAATCGCCCACGGCACCCTCGCCGAAGTCGCCGCCCAATTCGCCCACGGCGAACCCGGCGTCAGCCTCGAGGAAATTTTCCTCCGCGCCACCGGCGGCTCCGAGCACTGAACCGCCGCGTCTCCGCCGCTCCGTCCCGCCCGCCCTCCCGCCCTCCGATGCTCGGCGCCCTCCTCTATCTCCGGCTCACGTCGCTCAAAAACCAAATCGTTTCGCGGCTGAAACGGCTCCGTCAGCCCAAATACCTCGTCGGCGCCCTCGTCGGCGCCGCCTATTTCTATTTCATCTTTTTCCGCCGCATCGGCGAGTCCTCCGGGAGCCGCGGCCCCCAGCGCGCGGCCGCCGCCCACGCCGCCGACGCCCTGCCGCTGCCCGCGGTCTTCGCGGAAACCCTGCCGTTGGTCGCCGCCGTCGGCGCCCTCCTGCTCCTCGGCGTCGTCCTCTTCGCGTGGATTTTGCCCTCCGACAAACCCGGTCTGCGTTTCACCGAGGCCGAAACCGCCTTCCTGTTTCCGGCCCCCGTCACCCGCCGCACCCTCCTCCACTTCAAGCTCCTCAGCGCCCAGTTCTCGATCCTCTTCACCTCCCTGTTTTTCACGCTGATCTCCAACCGGTGGAGCTTCCTCGGCGGCAACGCCCTGACCCACGCCGTCGGCTGGTGGGTCGTGCTCTCCACCCTCAACCTCCATTTCACCGGCGCCGCCCTCACCATCTCGCACCTCGTCGAGGGCGGCGTGAGCCCGCTCCGCCGGCGCCTCTACGTCCTCGGCGGCGGTGCCCTGGCCGTCGCCGCCACCCTCGCCTGGATCGGCCGCGACCTCCGCGCGCCCGACCCAGCCGATCTCGCCGACTTCGGACCGTTCGCGCACTACCTGCTCGGCCTGCTCGACCACGGCGTGCTCGGCGCGCTCCTCCTCCCGTTCAAGTTCGTCCTCGGCCCCTTCCTCGCGCCCGACGCCCGCGCCTTTCTCCTCTCTCTCCTCCCCGCTCTGCTCGTCATCGCCGCCCACTACCTTTGGGTCCTGCGTCTCGAGTCCGTGTCGTTCGAAGAAGCCTCGCTCGCCCTCGCCGAAAAACGCTCCGCCACCGTCGCCGCCGTGCGCGACGGCAAGAACCCCCTCACCCTGGCCCGCACGAAGGCCCGGCCCGCGCCGTTCTACCTCGCCGACACCGGCCGACCCGAACTCGCCTTCCTCTGGAAAAACCTCCTCTCCACCGCCTCCTATTTCAACGTCCGCGTCCTCGCCGTCGCCGCGGCCGCCATCCTCGTCGGCAGCCAGTGGTTTCTCCACGGCCCCGAGCCCGACGCCCGCGCCGCCCGCCTCATCGTCACCCTGGGCGCGCTCTCCGCGGCCGCCTATATTTTGCTCCTCGGTCCGCACCTCGCCCGCCAGGACCTGCGCAACGACCTCCTGCACGCCGACGTCCTCAAGACCTACCCCCTGCGCGGCTGGCAACTCCTGCTCGGTCAACTCCTCACCCCCGTTGCCATCCTCACCGGCCTCGTCTGGCTCTGCCTTCTCGCCGCCGCCCTCGCCCTGCGCCCGACCGGCGCCCTCGCCGCCACCCTCACTCCCGCCACCCGCGTCGCCCTCGCCCTCGGCATCGCCGCCCTCACCCCTCTCGTCTGCGCCCTCCAACTCCTCATCCTCAACGGCGCCACGATCCTCTTTCCCGCCTGGTTCCAGAGCATGCGCTCGCCCGGCCCGGGGAGCGGCGGCGGCGGCATCGAGCTCATGGGCCAGCGCCTCATTTTCGTTTTCGGCCAGTTCCTCGTCGTCCTCACCGCCCTGCTGCCCGCCGCCCTCGCCGCCTTCGTCCTCATCTTCGCCACCCAATGGCTCATCGGCGCCCCCGCCGCCATCGCCCTCGCCACCACCGTCGTCCTCGGCGTCCTCGGCGCCGAAGTCGGTTGCGCCCTCTGGTGGCTCGGCGAACGTTTCGAACACCTCGATCTCTCCGCCGAACTCCGCCCGTGACCCCCGCCCAACTCACCGAGATCGCCGCCGCCGCCGTCGGCGCCGCCCAACGCCAGCTCCCGCCCGCGATCCGCCCCCTCGCCCGCGGCGTGCCCGTCCACTACCAACGCACCCCCGCCCCCGACGTCCTCGCCGAGGGCGTTCCCGCCGACATCCTCGGCCTCTTCACCGGCAGCGCCCACGGCCTCGAACTCGCCCACGACAACCCCGCCCCCGCCCAAATCCTCCTCTACCTCGACAATCTCTGGGACTTTGCCGAGGCCGACGTCGCCTATTTCCGCGACGAAGTCCGCCTCACCTATCTCCACGAACTCGGCCACTACTTCGGTTGGAACGAAGACGAACTCACCGCCCGCGGCCTGGACTAGCGGACTCTGCCCGCTAAAAAAACCCGGGCGCCCCTCGGGAAATCTCAAAAAATCGCTCTGCAGCCGCCCTCATCCGCGGCACCGCTTGGGCGTTCGCCCGTCTGGGCCCGGTGAATGGCCCGGTCGCGTCGGGGCTACTCCGCGCTTTCCAAGTCCGTCCCACCGTGCATACATCTCGGCTCAATTTAGTCTTTTCGCCTCGTCATGAAGAAATTCCTCCTCCTGTCCCTCCTCGCCCTGTTTGGCGCCGCCCTCGTGCGCGCCGAAGCTTCGCGCGCCGACCTCATTGACCGCGTCGAAACCTGCGAAGCCATTCTCCAGGAAGTTCAAAACCGCCGCGAGACCGCCATCCCCCCCGCCGTCCTGCGTCAGGCCAAGGCCATCGTCATCGTCAACCAGTTCAAAGCCGGCTTGATCCTCGGCGTGAAAGACGGCTACGGCGTCATCATGGTCAAGAACGCCGACGGCCGCTGGAGCCTCCCCGTTCTCATCAACGCCGGCGAAGCCAGCCTCGGTCTCCAGATCGGCGCCAGCTCCGTCCAAAGCATCTACATCATCACCGACACCAACACCCCACGCCTGCTCTTCAAACAACGCTTCAACGTCGGCGTCGACGCCAAGGCGATCGCCGGCCCGAAAGCCGCCGAAGCCGAACGCTTCAACGCCGAGATCCTTCGCACCCCCATGCTCGTCTACACGAAGTCCGCGGGCCTCTTCGCCGGCGCCACCATCAAAGCCGGCCACTTTTCGCGTAACGACAAAGCCAATTTCCAGCTCTACAACACGAAATACACGATGCCCGAGCTGCTCTATAGCGACTGGGTCCAGCCCATCCCCGAAGTGCAGCCGCTGATGAATCTCCTGCAGCGCCTCGCCCCCTGAGCGCGGCGGACGCGCCGCCGCCCGGAATTAAGTTTAAGAGCGAAAGTTTAAGGCGGGCGCAGCCCCCGTCATGCGCCGCCTGATTCTGCTTCCAACTTAAACTTCTCCGCTTCAACTCCCGCCCATGTGCGCGCTCATTTCCGGCTTCCACCACGTCTGCGTCAAAACCCGTGACTGGGACCGCACGATGTCTTTCTACAAGGATACGCTCGGCTTCGTCGAAAAAATCGCGTGGCGCGCCGCCCCCCAGCGCGCCGTGATGCTCGACGCCGGCGACGGCAACTACCTCGAAGTCTTCGAGGACCTCGCCTACGCCCCCGCACCCGACGGCGCCGTCGTCCACTTCGCCCTCCGCACCGCGCACCTCGACGAGGTCGCCGCCCGTGTGCGCGCCACCGGCGCCACGATCACGATGGAGCCCAAGGACGTCACGATCGCGACGACCAACGCCCACGCCCCCGTCCCGATCCGCATCTTTTTCTGTGCCGGCCCCAACGGCGAAATCATCGAGTTTTTCCAAAACTCCCTCACGTGAGCCCCGCCCCCGAGTCGCCCGCCGTCGCCCCGCCCCGGCCCCGCACCGCCGCCTATCTCGGCGTCGCCGCCCTCGTTCTGATCGGCACCGCGCTCTTTGCGACCGCCGCCGTCGCCAAAGTCCGCCAGCCCGAAAACGCTCCGCCCCCGCACGTCCTCGGCGTGCCCGCCTGGACACTCGCCACCGCCGGCTTCGTCAGCACCCTCGCCGGCGGCCTCTGGCTCCGCCGTCTGGTCTGAGTGGCACGGGCTTTCCCGCCCGTGTCCCGTGACCGCCGGCCACCCTCAGTTACCCTCGCGCAACCACGCCACCAGCTCCGCCAGCGCCGCCTCCGCCACGATCTCCTGCGCCCCGACGCGCGACGCCCCCGGACACTCCACGCGTCCGTGCCGCACCGAAAATTTCCCGCGTGCCCCGCGCCGCGCCACCGCCCACCACGCATACGGCACCGTCACCCCGTCCGCCGCCGACGGCTCCGCATACCCCGTCGTCGCCACGCCCACGTCCGCGCCGAACAACCCGCACACCCCCCGCGCCATCTCGTCCGCCACGGCCGCCGACACGCAGTGGACCTTCTTCGCCGCCGCGCGTTTCACGCCGAGCAGCTTCACTTTCTGCTCCAGCGTATAGGCCGTCACGCCACCGAGAAAAAAATTTGACGCCCCCGACACCGCCGCCACCCGCGCCTGCACGTGCCCCGCCGTCAAACTTTCCGCCACCGCCAGCGTGCGCCGCGGCTCGCGCACCAGCAGCGCTTTCAACTCCCCCGCCGTCGTGGTCCCGTCCCTCGCGCCCGCGCCGCTCATTTCTTTCCCGCCCCTTTCTTCCCCTGCGGCAGCACCGGCAGCGCGTTCTCCGGCACGAGCAGCGGCCCGGCCAAAAACACCGCCTTCGACGCCGGATCGACCGTCACCTGCACCGCGTGGATGTCTCCCGCCCCAAACACGCCGAGCCGCGTCACGTTGTCAGGTTTCGCCCCACTCGGAAATTTCACCTTCGGCTCCAGCCGGTAGCGATGCTCGTCCGCGTGCACCAGCCACACCGGCTTTTCAAATCGTTTCGCCTCGGCCTCGATCGCCGCGAGCCAGGCCGTAAACCCCGATTCCTTTCCGTCCTTCTCCGCCGCCTCAAACGGTTCGGCCTGAAAAAACAGCGCCACCCCCGGCGCCTGCGTCGCCCGCGCCTCCGCAAACACCCCGCGCACCCACGCGACATTCGCCGCATCGCGCTCGCGAAACTCCGCCCACGCGCTCTCCCGCTCCGCCGCCGTCCGCTCGCGGTCGTCCGCCTTGACGCGGTTGTTGTTGCTGCCGACCGCATGCACCGTCGCAAACACCACCCCCCCCCGCGTCCAGCGCGCATTCTCCACAAACTTCTCAAACCCTTTTTCCCGTCGTTGCGTGACCAGCGCGATGGGCGCCCGACCCATGCTGCGCTCCGTCGCAAAATACTCCGTCCGCACCTTGGCGAGCCAGACCAACGGATCTTCGCCGCCGGCGGAGCGGCGGTGCACATCCGTCCACTCGTTGTCGCCCGGCGTGTAGACGAGCGCCCCGTCCAGCGTATCGAACCACCGGTGCACCTGTTTCATAAACGCCTCGGTCGGCGGTTCGCCCCCGCTCTTCGTGTCGCCGCAGTGCACCGAAAACGCCGGCCGGCGCCGGTTGATTTCCGTCAGCAGCCGCTCATAGGCCGGAAAATTTTCCATTCCGTAAGGCATGCAGCCAAATGCCACGAACGAGAAACGCTCCGCGGGTTCCGCCGCCGCCGCCCCGCTGGACGCCAGCAGCGCAACCAGTCCCACCGCCATCCCCGCCAAAATTCGTCGCATCATGCGCGCGACCCTACCCGCCGCCGCCCGAAACGAAAGCGCGTTTCTCCGCCGCCCCCCCCACCGTGACCGGGCGCCGCCCGCCCCTCCCGCCCCTCACTTCAACTCCAACCCCACCGGACAGTGGTCGCTCCCCATCACGTGCGGCTCGATCCACGCCCGCTTAAACCGCGGCTTCAGCGCCGCCGACGCCATCACATAGTCGATGCGCCACCCCACGTTGTTCGCCCGCGCGCCCGCCCGATACGTCCACCAGCTGTAGTGGCCCGGCCCTTTTTCGAATTCGCGAAACGTATCCACGAACCCCGCCCCGATGAAATCCCGGAACCCTGCGCGCTCCTGGTCCGAAAACCCCGGATTGCCCACGTTCTCTTTCGGCCGCGCCAGGTCGATCTCCTCGTGCGCCACGTTCAGGTCCCCGCAAAAAATCACCGGCTTCTTCTTCTCCAGCTTCTTCGCATACGCCAGCAGCGCGCGGTCCCACTCCTGCCGAAATCCGATCCGCGCCAGCTCCGGCTGCGCATTCGGCACGTAGACCCCGATCACATAGCAGTCGTCAAATTCCGCCGTCAGCGCCCGCCCCTCGGCGTCGTGTCCCGCCGACCCGATCCCGTGCGTCACCGCGAGCGGCTTGCGCCGCATGAAAAACGCCGTGCCGCTGTAGCCCTTTTTCTCCGCGGGATTCCACGCGACCTCGTAGCCCTCCGGCCAGACGACGTGCTGCACATCGCCCGGCAACGCCTTCACTTCCTGGAGACAGATCACGTCGGCCTTCGCCGCCGCCATCCACTCGAGCAGGCCCTTGCCCAGCGCCGCCCGCACCCCGTTCACATTCCAGGAAAGTATTTTCATCCGCGCGAATCCACGCACCGCCCGCGTCCGGCGCAAACCGTTTCGCTCGCCGCCCGTCGCCTTCGCCGACCGTTCGCCGGTCCGCCCCTTGCCGGCCGGGCTTTTCCCCGCCACGTTCCGCCGCCATGAAAACCGCCGTCGCCCTCGCCGCCCTGCTGACGCTCTCCCTCGCGCCCGCCCGCGCCCAGTCCCCCTCCGACCTCCAGGGCTTCGCCCCCGTCTCCGTCTCCTCCGCCAATTACCGCGCCACCCCGCGCGACGAACTCGTCAAGCTCGTCCACGGCAAAAACGCCCTCAACCCCGCCCCCCGCGAACTCGCCCCCCTCGCCGCCCCGCAACATTTTGTCTTCATCCCCGGCGAGATTTTCCCCGCCGACCTCAACTACGCCTCCGTTTGCGCCCTCCTCACCCCCGCTCTCGCCCGGAAGAACTACCTCAACGCCGCCGACGCCGTCGGCATCATCCGCGAGCCCCAAAAAGTCACCCTCATGCTCCGCGTGAACTTCGGCGTTTCCCTCTGGCGCAACCCCGTCGTCCGCACCGAACACCTCGCCTGGGACGAAGGCCTCGTCGGCAAAGTCCACGACTCCCGCAGCCTCTCCCACTTCGGCGGCGACGTCGTCTGGAACACCCGCGCCGGCGGCGACGACGAGGCCCTCAACGCCGGCGCCAAGAACGACGCCAACACGAGTTCCGTCTGGGGCTCCGGCGGCGGCGCGGCCACCGGCACCGCCACCCTCAACACCCAAGACACCACCGCCGGCGCCTACGACAGCACCCGCGAGTTCAACCTCATCGTCGTCGACGCCTTCGACTACACCGAGCTCAAGTCCAAGGGCAAATCCGCCAAAGCGCTCTGGACCACCTTCGTCGCCGCCCCCGTCCAACGCGGCCAGAAATTCTCCCAAGCCCTCACCGCCATGCTCCGCAGCGCCGCGCCCTATTGGGGTGAGACGACCGCCGGCCTGCAGATCTTCAACGACGCCCGCGCCGAAGTCCGCATCGGCGAAGCCGTCGAGGTGAAAGCCCCCGCCCCCGCCCAAAAGTAGGTCCGGGGCTCCGCCCCGCCCTCTCGTCGCGCGCCCCACCGCTCGCACGTGACCCACCGCACCGTTGCGCCCACCCCGCGCCTTGCATCCCCTGCTGCCCGCGCTCCACTCTTCGCCCTCCGCTCATGCCTTCCGCCTTCCCGCACCTCCCGCTCGGCACGCCCATTCCGGCCACCCCGCACGCCGTCTCGTGCAGCCTGCCCACGATGCACGCCGTCCGCGGCTACGAGGAAAAAGACCCCGCGATCGTCAGCCAACTCACCGTCGGCTACCCGCGCTTCGTCGTCCACCCCTTCGCCAAACAACTCGTCGCCCACTTCACCGCGACCACGCCCGCCCTCGCCGGCCGCACCCTCTGGCTGGCCTCCTCCGCCGCCATGGCCCGCGCCCTCGCCGCCCACCTCGCCGGCACCGACGCACAGCTCTTCTCCGCCGCCACCCTCCACGGCGTCTCCCATCCCGCCGACCCCGCGACCGCCGCCCGCGCCAAAACCTTTCTCCAAAACATCGGCGGCTTTCTCTCCTCCCGCGAAGCCGAAGACCACCTCGTCCGCCTCCGCCTCCTCGCGTTCCCCTACACCGAGGAAACCTTCCCCGGCGACACGCCCGCCGCCACCGCCGAAATCCACCGCCACCTCCGCCGCGCCCTCCCCGGCACCGCCGACGCCGACCTCCTCCTCGCCAACTGCGGCATGAACGCGATCTACGCCGCGTTCCGCGCCGTCGCCGAACTCCAGGCCGCCCGCGGCCGCACCGTCTGGCTCCAACTCGGCTGGCTCTACCTCGACACCATCGCGATCCTGAAAAAATTCACCGCCGCCCCCGGTGACTACGTTTACATCCGCGACGTCCTCGACCGCCTCGGGCTCGAGCGCATTTTTCAGAAACACGGACACCGCATCGCCGGCGTCGTCGCCGAGCTCCCCACCAATCCCCTCATCCAGACGCCCGACCTCGCCGCGCTCGCCGCCCTCTGCCGCACCCACGGCGCCCGCCTCCTCCTCGACCCCTCCGTCGTCTCCGTCTTCAACGTCGACGTCCTCGCCCACACCGACATCGTCGTGTCCAGCCTGACCAAATACACGGCGAGCGACGGCGACCTCACCGCCGGCCTCGTTGCGATCAACCCCGCCGGCCCCGACGCCACCGAACTCCGCCGCCGCGTCGCCGATAAAGTTGACCCCCCCTACGCCCGCGACCTCGCCCGCCTCGCCGCGCAAATCGGCCGCACCGACGCCGTCCTCGAAAAAATTCACGCCAACACCGCCCGCGTCGTCGCTTTCCTCGCAAGCCACCCCGCCGTCCGCGACGTCTTCTGGGCCCTGCACCCCGCCTCGAAGGAGAACTACCAACGCCTCGCCCGCGGCCCGAACGCCAGCGGCGGCATGATCACGTTTACGCTGCGCGGAGATCTGGAAAAATTCTACGACCGCCTCCGCCTCCCCAAAGGCCCCAGCTTCGGCATGACAACCACGCTCATCTGCCCCTTCATGTATCTGGCGCACTACGACCTCGTGACGACCCCCGCCGGCCTCGCCGAACTCGCCGCGAGCAAACTCGACCCCGACCTCCTCCGCCTCTGCGTCGGCACCGAACCCGTCGAAGCCATCATCGCGTCGCTGGCCGAGGCGTTGGGTCAATCCTTGGGTGACGTTGGATCGTTCGCCCCATCGTCTCCGTGAAACCGCTCACCCCCCAGGAGGCCCAGCGCACCTGTCGGGCTTGTTTCGTCATCCGTTCCATCCGCGTCGTCCGTGGTTAAAAACTCCGCCCCGCCTCCCTCCTGCACCCTCGCCATCAAAGCCATCCCCAACGCCCCGCGCAGCGAGGTGATCGGCTGGCTCGGTGACGCCCTGAAGGTCAAGGTCCACGCCCCGCCCGTCGAGGGCCGCGCCACCGCCGCCCTCTGCGAATTTCTCGCCGACGAACTCGGCCTCCCCCGCCGCGCCGTCACCGTCCTCCGCGGCGACCTCTCCCGCCAAAAAGTCCTCCGCTTCGACGGCCTCACCCTCGCCGAGCTCAAGGCCCGCTTGAAACGATGACCGCGCGCCTCCACCCCCTCGCCTTCGCTCCCTGGAAACGCCGCGCCCGCTTTTCAGCGCGAATTCCACTGACGTCCGCATCCGTGGCCCCACGTTGACCGTACCCAACGCACTATCATGAACCAACGCCTCCGCCGCCTCCCCTTCTGCTCTCTCCCGGCCCTTGCCCTCTGGGCGACTCTCGCCGCCCTCCCGCTCACCGCGCAAAACCCCGCGTCCGCCGCCCCGGTCCCCCCACCGTCCGGCCGCCCCGCTGACTCCCACGTCACCCTCAAATTCAACACCGCGTTCACCGGCGACACGCCCTTCGCCGCCCGCGGCACCTCCGTCGGCAGTTTCTCCGTCGCCCAATTCGGCGCCGAGCTCGCCGTCCCCCTCGCCCCCGTCGGCGGCAAACTCTACCCCGTCGTCAGCCTGAGCTACCGCGACTACTCCCTCGACCGCGACGCGGACACGCCGCTCCCCGACCGCCTGAAATCCCTCGGCGCCGCCTTCACCGTCTTCACCAAACTCGACGCCGACTGGTCGCTCCTCGCCAGCGTGAGCCCCGGCGTGCACAACTCCGGCACCGCTTTTTCCTCGAAAGGCTTCGGCGTCGGCGTCATCGCCATCGCCAGCCGCAAATTCACCCCCAACTTCGGCGCCGGCTTCGGTTTCGTCTACGATTCCCTCTCCAAGGGCACCGGCCGTATCATCCCCGTCGCTACCTTCAACTGGACGCCCGCCCCCGGCTGGCGCGTCTCCCTCGGCTTCCCGCGCACCGGCGTCGTCTACACCTTCCGCCCCGAACTCGACTTCGAGTTCACCGCCGAAGCCGACTTCGGCTCCTTCTACGTCACCGACGACCCGCTCCCCGCCGGCCGCAACAAACCCGCCCTCAACCGCACGCGCCTCGAATACCAGGCCGTCCGCGTCGGCCCCGCCATCGCCTGGCGCGCCTCACCCACCTTGTCCGCCCGCGCCTCCGTCGGCGCCGTCCCCGTCCTCAACGCCGACTATCACCAGCGCAACTACCGCGTGAAATCCGAGCGCACCGCCCCCTACGCCAGCGCCGCGGTCGAGTGGAAATTCTGAGCCCGTTCAACGTCCCGACCCGCCCGGTGCCGCACCTTCGTTCCGGTGCCGCGGCGATCGCGTTGGGCCGACCGTGAACTCCGGGCGGTCGTTCACCACCGCGGTTTCCCGCCGGTTCAAGACCCCGCCGATTTCGCATCAGACCGACGAAGCCCATCGCCCGGCAAACGCGGTCGGCCCCACTCCGTACCCCCGATCGGCGGAGTCCCGAACCGGCGGGAAATAGCTGTCCGGCCTATTGACGGCCCAGCGCCCCGCCGGCCCGGCTCACCCCTTCACCGCGTCAGCTTCGCAAACCGCCACGGCAGCAGCACCGCCGCCAGCGCCAAA
>CAJAYO010000837.1 GCA_903948415.1 uncultured Opitutia bacterium
CAGGGGAGGCACGCACCTCACGCTGGCCGACCGCATCGAACCGGAAGGCGCCGGACGCCGGGGCGACCCGCCAAACCTGATCGCGGAGCGCCTTTGGACGCTCCTGCCCACCACCTCCACCCTCCACACCAACGACGACATCATCTCCGCGGACACCCTCGGCAAAGCCAACGGTACCTCCACGACGGGCAACCTCTTCTCTAATTTTTTCAACCGCAGCGTCATGGTGAAGGGCCAGCTCACCTGCACCCAGAACGACGGCCTCACCCGGCGGGCCGTCTCCACCGATAACTTCACTGTTTCTCCCCGCGGCTAAAACCATGAACTCTCGCCTCTCACCTCCTCTGCACCGCCCCGGCTCGCGGAAGTTCCGCGGCTCCGGCCTCGTTCTTGCGCTCATCTATGCCAGTGTGCTGACGACCGTGATCGCGAGCATGCTCCGGTGGGTCATGACCGAGTCCTCGCTCAACAAGCGCATCATGGCGCGCCTCGAAGCGGCCAACGCCGCCGAGGCCGTCGCCGAATACGGCATGGTCCAGGTCCGGCATCAGATGCAAAACACGACCACCTTCCTCGCCAACTCTTTCACCCCCTCCGGCGCCAGCCCTCTCGTGCTGCCCTCGAGCTCCCTCTTTGCCGGCACCAAAGTGGACACCGCCGCCAGCGCCCTGGTCGGCGGCACGATCACCAACGTCTACACCTCCCCTTCCACCTCCCTCTACTACGTCGACCCCACCGACCTCAACAACATCAACGACCCGATGAGAGGAAAATGGATCGTCCGCCGCGACGTTCCCATTTACGCCCGGGCCAAGGTCACCGCCTCCAGCGGCCCGCCGATCTACTCGTATGTCCGCGAAAAAATCAGCGTCCGCGGGGCCGCACTCTTCGCCCACGCAATATTTTTCAACATGGACATGGAGCTTTTCCCGGGCCCGACGATGAATGTTTCCGGCCCCGTGCATGCCAACGGCGACATTTTCTCCGTCAATGCGTCAGGGAATACACCAAGATGGCTGAACTATTTGGATACCGTCACCTGCACCGGAAACTTCTACCACACGCATAAGATCACCACCTGTGGGAATTCCGTCCACCCGACCAATGACGTCACCTTTATGAACCGTCTCGGGACCTCGGTCTCCCAAGTCTCGGCCGACGCGGGCGGCACCAGGAAGGATAGCACCATGGGTGCGTCCACGACAATCTGGGCCAACCTCGCCAGCTACACGACCGAAGCCGCCTACCTGGGCGCGCTCCGCGCTGCCGCCACCACCAACGCCAACGCTTTCCGCACCTTCGCCGCCACCACCTGGCACGGGAGCCTCCAGACCGTGGTCAATGGCGTGCAACGCTACAACGGGGTCGCGTTTGAACCGTATGTCGAGGATCCGACCCCCTACGATGGCGTTGACCAGTCCCGCAACAGCGCCCGGATGATTATCGAGCCGCCCCTCGCCGTCAGCAACTCGGAATATAACGCTCAGATCGAAGAGCAGAAATTTTCCACTAAGGCAGGGGTCTATATCAAGATCGTGCCCGCTTCCGGCTACACCAACACCACCAGCCTCAACACTCCCTCCTCCGGCAAAACCACGGTCACCACCAACGCCCCCTCGATCGCCGCGATCGTTACGGTGCGCGTCGGCGGAGCCAGCGGGACGCTCGCCACCAGTCTCCCGGCCGGCCTGGTGACCTACTATCCCTATAAGCAGACCGCCGTGACGACTGTTTCGACCGGCGCCACCACCTATACGGTCAACAGCAGCATGTATGACCAGCACCGCGATACCGGCATCGACCTTGTCCAGCTCGACATCACCAAGCTCAAGGCAGCCGTGGCCGCAATCGGCACCACCTCATCGACCGCCATCGTACCGCTTGCGGCGAGCCACTGGACCGGCGTCGTCTATCTCGAAGTCACCAGCAATCCGACCACCCGCATCAACGGCACGACCATCGCGGCCGCCGGGGGTGCCAAAGTCGCCATCCGCCTCGTCAACGGCAACGTCCAAGTCCCCTCCTATGGCGCGTCCGAAGGTCTCACAATTGCGACGAACGCTCCCGTCTATATCAAGGGCAACTTCAACGACACCACCGCTACGGGCGCCAGCGGCACCGTCCCCAGGACCGGCGAGCCCCCCGCCTGCATCGCCGCCGATGCCATCACCCTCCTCTCCGCCGGCTTCGTCGACTCCACCAGCCGGACCGTGGTAAATTGGGGGCCCAGTATGACGGTTGCTGCTCCGGGGGCCAGTATGGTGGTCGCCGCTGCCCTCCTCACCGGCGTCGTCATCAGCAACAAAGACGGCAACGCGTTACCGACCGTGGGCGCCCAAAATCTCGTGGGATTGCTGGAAAATTGGACCATCGACAACACCGTCACTTTGCGCGGCTCGCTCGTGGGGTTGTTCGAAAGCCGCATCGCTACTACCGGGTCCGATCCGGTGGGCCATTACTTCAGCGCCCCGACGCGCAACTTCGGTTTTTGCGACCTCCTGAAGAACGGCCGCTACCCCCCGGGCACGCCGCGCGTCATGTCCTACCGCCGGGTCGACTATACCGACCTGACCAAGGCCGAATACGACGCCGCGATCGCCGGCCTCTGATCGGACC
>CAJAYO010000838.1 GCA_903948415.1 uncultured Opitutia bacterium
GGTTTTTCGTGCCCGATGCCCGCAATCGGAAGCGCCAGCGTTACTGTGCAAAGGAACCATGCCGGCGAGCGAGCAAGGCGGCGAGCCAGCGGCGCTGGGTGGGTCAGCCGGCGAACGCGGACTATTTTCGCGACGCCGAGAACGCGGCGCGCGCGCGGGCCTGGCAGGCAGCGCATCCCGGCTATTGGAAAAAGCGCCGGAGGAGCGCTCTCGTAGTCTTACAAGAGGACTGCCGGGCGCAAACCGCTCCAGGAGCGCAGGTAACGGCGCCGGAGGACGGAGTTGTCTTACAAGACGACTGGCTGCGGCAACCCCCGCTGGTGATTGGACTTATCGCCCATCTCGCCGGCGTGACCTTACAAGAGGACATCGCGGCGATGACGGGGCGCTTGCTAGCGATGGGGCATGCCGTGCTGGGCGCGTCGCCCGGCTTGGCCCTACCTCGATGTTAATCGCGAAACGAATCTTGCAGGCCGAGCGGCTGCGGCGGGTGCCACCGCATTTTAGTTGGATCGATCACCGGTTGGTGCGCGCGGACTACCTGTGCCGCGCCGACGCGAAAGCGTGGGCGTTGTATCTGGTGCTCGTCACCGTGGGCGACGAACAGGGCCTGAGCTATTACGGCGACGGCACGCTCGGCCGGTTGTTGTCGCTGACGGAAGCGGAGGTGGCCGCCGCGCGGGGGCAACTCGCGACGGCCGGCGTCATCGCGTATGAAAAACCGCTGTATCAAGTGCTCTCGCTGGAGCCCGGCGAGCGAGAGACCCCGGCGCCGGTGGGTCGGGAGGGAGCGCGATGATCGCCTATCAGACGTTTTGCCAGCTCCGGCAGGGGTGGGACGAACAGCACCTGACTATGGCGCAAATCGCGCGCGCCCTGAGCCTGCATCCCCAGACCGTGAAAAAATGGGTCGGCCGGCCGCGCTATGAGCAACGGCAGGCGGCGCGGCGGGCGAGTATCCTGGATGGGCACAAGCCGGCGATCACGCGCTGGCTCGCCGAGCATCCCTTCACCGCGACGCAGCTCTGGCAACGCCTGCGCGAGCAGGGCTACGTCGGCGGCTGCTCCATCGTGCGCGACTACGTGCGCACGGTGCGGCCCCCGCGTGCCCCTGCGTATCTGACCCTCACTTACGCGCCGGGCCAGTGCGCGCAAATCGACTGGGGCTCGGCCGGCGCGATTGCGGTCGGCGGGACGCGCCGGGCACTGAGCTTCTTTGTCTTCGTGCTGTGCCACAGTCGCTGGCTCCACGTGGAGTTTACCCTCGGCCAGAGCCAGGAATGGTTCCTCGGCTGCCAGCGCCGGGCCTTCGAGGCCCTCGGCGCGGTGCCCCTGGAAGTCATGCCCGACAACTGCAAGACCGCGGTGCTCTCGCACCGGGTCGGCGAGCCGGCGGTCTGCAATCCGCACTACCTCGATTTTGCCCGGCACTACGGTTTTACGATAAAACCCTGCGGACCGCGGCAGCCGCAGGCGAAGGGCCGGGTGGAAAACGCCGTCGGTTATATCAAGAAAAACTTCCTCGCCGGCCGCGACCTCGCGGCACCCGGCGGACTCGCCGCCCTTAACGCCGCCGCCCGCCTTTGGCTCGAAACGGTGGCCAACGTGCGCCAGCACGGCGAAACCAAACGCACACCGGCCGCGCTCCTCACCGAGGAACGCGTGCACCTGCGGCCGCTGCCGGCGAACCCCTATGAGACGGTGCTCGTGCGCACCGTGCGGGTGAGCAATCGCTGCCGCGTCACGCTCGACACGAACCGTTATTCGGTGCCGCCGCGTTACGCCTCGGCGCCCTTGACCTTGCAACTGGCCAGCGACCGGCTGCGGCTCTTCGACGGCCAGACGCTGGTCGCCGATCACGTGCGCTCGTTCGAGCGCCGCGGCGACTACGAGCAACCCGACCACGTGCAAACCCTCCTTGATGAGCGCAAGCAAGCACGGCACCAACGGACTTTTTTGCGTTTCCTCGCGCTCGCGCCGGTTGCCGCCGCGTATCACGCGCAACTGGCCGAGCGGCGGCTCAACGTGCGCCACCACGTCGAAAAGATCGTCGCACTCTCCGAGATCCACGGACCGGACGCGGTGAGCCGCGCCCTGACCGATGCGCACGCCCTCGGCGCTTACTCCTGCGAATACATCGCCAACCTCCTTGAACAGCGCGGCCGCCTCTTGCCGGAGGCCGGCGCCCTGCATCTGACCCGCGCGAGCGATCTGCTCGAACTCGAACTACCGCCCCCTGACCTCTCGCCCTACGACCGCTCATGACCACCACGACGCCATCCCTCACCGCGCAACTCGACTATCTTAAACTCGGCCACGTCGCCGAACATCACGCCGCGCTCGCCCAGGAAGCCGCCGCGGCGGCGTGGTCGTACCTCGAGTTCCTCCAGCGCCTGCTCGACGGCGAGTGCGCGGTGCGCCAGCAGCGCGCCGTGGAACGTCGGGTCCGCGCCGCGCGCTTCCCGGTCATCAAGACCCTCGACCAGTTCCACTGGGACTGGCCGAAGAAGATCAACCAGCTCCAGGTGCAGCACCTTTTCCGTTTGGGGTTCGTGACTCAGAAGACGAATGTCATTTTTGCCGGAGGCGTCGGGTTGGGTAAGTCGCACCTCGCGGCCGCCCTCGGCTACGCCGCCTGCCAACACGGCCACTCCGTGCTCTTCACCACCGCCGTCGACGCCATCAATAATCTGGTCGCCGCGCAGGCCGCCCACCGGCTCAAGGCCGAACTTAACCGTTATCTGGCGCCCGCCGTTTTGATTTTGGACGAGATCGGCTACCTGCCCCTCGACAAAGCCGGCGCCGACCTCCTTTTCCAGATCATCAGCCAACGCTACGAACGCGGTTCCCTCATCGTCACCACCAACAAGGCGTTCAAGCAGTGGTCAGCTATCTTCAATAACGATGCCGGTATCACTTCCGCGATTTTGGACCGCCTGCTGCACCAAGCCGAGACCATCGTCATCGACGGCAAATCCTACCGCATGAAGGATCAGATCGAGCCGCCGAACTAATCCTCGCACGCCTCCTCGTCTCTGCTGTTCGGCCGGCGCTTCCTCCGAAGCGTCGGCCGCTTCGTTTTACCCCTCCGCTTCGACCGTGGTTTTCAAATCGGTGAGTTACCGTGACGTTCACGCCGCTGCTCGCAACGATTCGAAGCGCGTCCGTCAAACGGTCTCGCGCAATGCTTGGATGGTTACCCCAGGGATGAAGGACGGGCAGAAGGTCTACACGCACATGGCGGTCCCACTTAGTTTTGGGAAGAAGTAGATGAAGCGCCGCCTGCTTTGTGTTTTCCAGCTTGTCGGCCGTGGCCGACTCGAAATTGTGCGTGCCGGATA
>CAJAYO010000839.1 GCA_903948415.1 uncultured Opitutia bacterium
CCGTCAGCGTCCTCCTCCCCCTCCGCGCCATCAGCGTGATCAGCGCCCCCGGCCAACCTTTCCACGCCCCCGCCGCCGACGAAGCCCTCTTCCGTTCCCTCCGCCACCACCTCCGCCCCGACATCCCCGTCCGCGAACTCGACGTCGAAATCAACGACCCCGCCTTCGCCCGCGCCTGCGCCGAGACCCTCCTCGCCCATCTCTCGCCCGCAATTTCGTAAAAAGCGCTTCGCCTGCATCGATCACCCTTTCCTGCAGAAATTATTTTTCACCGAGCGCACCGAGGCCCGAACCGAGGACACGGCGCCAAACACGAATGGCGCTTAAATAAGGCGCAAAACTTTCTTATTCAGAGGGCTGCGTCGTTCCGTATCAGGAAACTTGGCGCGCATGATTTGGCGCGAGAGGCGACGCATATTGGCGAGGATTTTTTTGACGCGGCGATGCTCGGCAATGGCTTGCTCCAGCCAGTCGGCCTGATCGGCGGAGAGGGCGAGACTGACGGTCTTGGCCATAACCTTGGTTGACCAGGTGAAACGAGTGCCTGGTTGTCCGGCCGGTCGGCGATAAACCGAACCGTCGCTGAGATAACCGATGCCTGCCATTTCCTGGCGTAGGGCGGTGTAACGGGCTTCCAATTGGGCGAGGCGCGGTGGTCGCATGGGATGATTTGATGCGTGCAAAGGCTGGCTTCGTCAAGCGAAGGCGGTTACAATACGGCCTATGAACGAAGCCACTCCCTATTTTCCCGAACTGCGGGCCCAGTGCGCTCCGTTGGGCGTGCAACTCCAACGCGCGGGCGCCGCGACGGACTCGCTCGTCGGCCTCGCCGCGCTGTTCGGCGGCTATTTTGCCGGGTTGCTCGTGCCGGCTAAAAGGGGGGCCGGCTGCCGCCAGCGCGCGTTGCCCCGTGTCGCGGTGTTCTGGGCCTTCCTCGGTCAGGTGCTGCAGCGCGGCGCGAGTTGCCGCTGGGCGTTGACGCGCTTGCAGGCCGATGCGCTCTCCCGGGGCCGCCAGCCGCCGGGCAATTCCACCGGCGCCTATTGCTCGGCCCGCAGCGCCCTGCCGTTGTCGTGGTTGCAGGCGTTGTTCGCCGCGTTGGCCCGTTGGTTCGAGCCCCGCGGCACTGCTCAGTGGTTGGGTCGCACCGTGCGGCTCGTCGATGGCACGGGTTTCTCCATGGCGGACACCGCCGAAAACCGCCGCCGCTGGCCCTATGCCGCCGGGCAAAAACAGGGCTGCGGTTTTCCCACCGGCAAACTGCTGTGTCTGTTCTGTCTGCACACCGGCCGGTTGATCTGCTTTGTCGAGGACACTTGGAAACGGCACGACCTGACGCTCATGCGCAAACTGCTGGGTTGGTTAAAGGCCGGCGAGGTGCTGGTGGCCGACCGCGCTTTTTGCGGCTGGTTTTTTCTCACCCAATTGCTAAACCGCGAAGTCGATTTCGTTCTACGGCTGCACCAAACGCGCAAGGTGCGCTCCCGTCGCTCTCGTTCGTGGCAGGAAGTCTGGAAAAAGCCGCAGCGTCCGCGCGGGCACTCGAAACGTGACTGGGCCAAACGGCCGGACAGCGTGACCGTGCGCCTGGTGCGCTTTCGCGTGGAGACGAGGGGGTTTCGCACCCAAAGCGTGATCGTGGTCACCTCGTTGCTCGACGAAAAAGCCTTCCCCGACTCCGCCATCGCCGAACTCTACGCCCGCCGCTGGCAGGTCGAACTTCACTTTCGCCAGATCAAGACGAACCTCGCGCTCGATGTCCTGCGCGGCGTCTCGCCCGCGATGATCGAACGCGAAATCTGGATGCATGCCATCGCCTATAATCTCGTCCGGGCATTGCTGCTGGAGGCCAGTCTCGCCCATCACGTGCCCCTCGAACGCCTGAGCTTTAAGGGCGCGCTGGATGCCCTGCAGGCGTGGGCGGATCTCGCCTTCCGCTCCCGCCGCTATCGCCGCCTGGCCCGCCGCACTCTCCTCGCCCGGCTCGCGGACGATCTCGTGCCCCACCGCCCCGGCCGCAGCGAGCCGCGCGCCCGCAAACGACGACCCAAAAACCACCAGTTCCTCACCCGGCCCCGCCGACGGATGCGCGTATCCGCTTCTAGGCGACTGCGATGATCGCCCCTTTCCTTTTCACTCGTGGCTTATCTAAGCGCCATTCGAGCCAAACACCTTGGCTGCTCTGTGCGCTCGGTGGGCAGGGCTCCGTACCCTCTGTGCAATCGGTTTGGTCACGTTGGGTGTGATACCAACGCCCCGGATGTTTCAAACTTTCCGACTGGAGGCTCGCCCGCTGGGCGGGCCTCCCGGCCACCGGACGGGCCTCCAGTCTAAAAACCGAAGGACGTTGGCATGAAATATCCGGCCTAAACAGCGCCGAGCTGTTCGGGCATACAGCCGCCCCCTCCTGCGCCGCCCCATCCTGCGCACCCCTGCGCCCCCCTGCGCACCCGCCCCACCGTCGCCGGCCTAACGACCGAGCCGGGTCGCGCCGTAGGGGGCGCGCTCCGGGCGCGTCAGCAGCGCGTTGGCCTCGGCATCGTGGGCAAAACGTTCCGTCTGCACGTCCCACGTGACCGGCCGACCGAGCTTCATCGCGATCCAACTCGCGATGCACGCGGTGTTGGCCCGATGGGCCACCGGCGCGGGCACGAGCGGAGCTTTCCGTGACTTCACGCATTCGAGCCAGTTCAGATGATGCTCTTCGCTGCGCGGCAATTCCACCGTGAGCCCCTTCGGATCGAGGAACCTCTCGTTGCTCGCATCGAGTGGGCGCAGCCGGCCGCGCGGCACGGCCGGATCCTTCGTCGCCACACTCCCGCGGGACACAAAGAGCCAACCGTCGTCGCCGATAAACTTCAGCCCGTTGGGAAACTGGTCCGACACCGTCACGTGTACCCCGCCCGGGTAATCGAGCTCGACGCGGTACGCCCCGTGGACGTTCCAGATCTTGTTCGTCGGGAAATCGGCCCGGCCCTCGATGCGCCCCGGCCCGCTGAGTTCCAAATTCAACGCCCAGTGCAGAATGTCGTAGTGATGCGCTCCCCACCCCGTGATCATGCCCAGGCAGTAGGCGTCGTGGCGCAGCCAGCCGGGACGGTCGTAACCGGTCGGCGGATGCACCCGCTGGACCGTGTAGGGCTGCGCCGGGGTGCAGCCGAGCCAGCGGTCGTAATCCAGCGTCGCGGGCACGGGTTGGGGCGGATCGTCGGACGCCGTGGGATCGACCGGCAGGCCGATCTCGACGCGTTGCAGGCGCCCCACGCGTCCGTTGCGGATGAACTCACTGGCTTTCCGGAACTGCGGATAATTGCACCGCTGCTGGCTCCCGAGCTGAAAAATACGGCCCGATTTGGCAACGGCGTCACGCAGCAAGATCCCCTCGGCGTGCGTCATCGTCATCGGCTTCTGCAGATAGACATCTTTGCCGGCGTTCACGGCCGCCAGCGCGGGCTCCGCGTGCCAGTGGTCGGGCGTGCTGATCACCACCGCATCGATATCGGACCGGGCGAGCAGCTCGCGGTAGTCGCCATGCACGGTCACCGGCGGTGGCGGGAGTTCCTTGTCCCGGTAAAAGCTCTCCACGAGCGTCCGTCCGTCGGCCGCACGGCGCGCATCGACGTCGCAGACCGCCACGATATCGGCCAATCCCGAGTGAAACACACTCGTCATGTCGTGGCCGCGGCCGATGCGCCCGCAGCCGATGTGCCCGACGCGGATGCGATTGCTCGGGGCGTGGGCGCCCCGCAGGCGCGCCGGAATAATCATCGGGGCGGCCAAAATCCCGGCGCCGAGCAGCGAGGTGCGAGCAAATTCCCGTCGGGTGAGCGTCTGCATAAGAGGGAGCCATCAGGGCTTGGTCCGGGCGGCGTAGTCGGAATAGTGCCGCGCGAAATCGGCTTTCGCCGGGTCGCCGGCGAACACCAGCACCCGGTAGCGCAGCGTCACTTTCTCCCCCTGCGCCAAACGGGTTCCGACCCCGTCCGCCGGCCAATACATCGGCGTGGGCGACAGGAAGCCGTAGTCGCGCGTGAACCACGCCGCGGTCGCCCAGCGGTTCCCCGGGTGCTGCAAGACGGCCAGTCCTTCCATCTCGCCGCCGCCGCGCGGCCCGTAACAGGCCAGCCACGGCGAAGGCTGGCCAAAGGTGCCTTTTTCGCCGGAAACCCCGGCCGCGTTGATCAGCGTGCCGCCCATCGCCGGCGTGAGATCCGGGTCCATCCGCACACTGAAGAGCGAGTGATTGGTCTTCTCGATGGTGACCGCCAACAACGGTTCGAGCGTGATCTCAAAATCGATCCGACGCAGCGCCGCGCTCGGCGCCGAGATCACGATCCTTCGCGTGTCGCGGATCGGCGCTTCGGCCCCCGGCCGCTGCCACCGGCAAACATCGCTGATCACGATCTCCGGCCCGGCGGCCGTGACGATGACCGCACCGGCCGAGAGGATTTGGCCCCGTTCGTTTCCTTCCTGCCAGTAGTTGCCCCCGTTCACTTTGTCGCAGCCAAAGAAGAGCGATGAGTGGTGCGGAAACTTGCCGTTGCGCATCGACGTGACCGAAGCGCCCGACGGCCCGTTCACGGGAAAAAAGAACGGATATTTTTCGTCGGCGGAAAACCGATAGCTGGTAAAAAAATCTCCGCCGACGGTGACATCGATGCGTGACCCGATCTTCACGGCCTTGAGTTCGGCCGCCGCTGCGACCGAACCGAGGCAGAGCATCCCAACCCACCACGCGCGCCGGAACAAAACCGCCGCGTCCGGAAGAGAGCCGAGGCGAAACACGGTAAAACTCGTCGGACTCATGTTGGCTCAGAGTGTAACCAAGAATTTCTCGATCTGGGCCTCGTCGATTTCGACGCCGAGTCCCGGGCCGGTCGGCACCTTCAGTTCACCGCCCTCCACTTGGAACGGCTGGCGGAGGACCGTGCCGGCGATGAATTGCGGACCGTTCAGCGCCGCGGGATAGTTCAGATCATAGGCGCCGTAAAGAATGAGCGACGCCGCCAGGGAAAAATCCGGGTCGGTCAGTCCGCTGCCGAGAAACATCAATCCCGCATTCTGGACGATTTCGATCTGCCGGCGCGCCTCACTCAATCCGCCGCAGCGCGCGGGCTTCATCGCCACCCCGTCGAGGCAGCCGAGCTGGATAAACTCCGCCAGCTCCACCGACGACACGACGCCCTCGTCCATGATGATGGGCAGTGCGCCCTGCTTCTTGAGGCGCTGATAACCGGTCAGGCGGTTGGCCGGCAGCGGCTGCTCGAGCAGGGGCACCCCGATCGCCGCGAGCTTGGGCAAAATGGCGAGGGCCGTGGCCTCGTCGTAACCGCCATTCGCGTCCGCCCACAGAAAGCCCTCCGGCACCAGTCGCTTCACGATCCGACACAGCTCCAAATCGAACTTCGGATCGGGCGCGACCTTCACGTTGAAATGCCGGTAGCCCCGCGCCTGGCCCTGCGCGACCAGGCCCTCGACTTCATCCAGCGTCCGCGGATTCAACGTCCAGCTCAGCGTGATGCGGTCGCGGACCGGTCGCGCCCACGCCCGCGCGACGTTCTCGCGCCGCAACCGGCCGTTGAGGTCGGCGAGCGCCAGATCGAGGCCCGCCTTGCAAATCGGCTGACCGGTGGAAAACGACGGGGCAATCGTGCTGTTCAACACCGCGCCGATGCCGGCATGGTCCGCCGGATCCAACCCGATGAGCTCCGGCGCGAGATAACGCGTGATCGTGCTGTGCACGGATTCGAGCGTTTCGTAGCTCCACTTCGGAATCGGCACGCTTTCGCCCCAACCCACGACGCCATTCTCGGCCGTGATTTTCACCAGCACCGCCGGACGCCCGGTGGGACGCCCCTGCGGCCCTTCGAAAAACTTGAACCGGCCGAGCGTGGGATAAATCAGCGGAAACGTTTCGATGCGCTGAATTCTCGGCCCCGCCGCGGCCCGAGCCTCCGCCCCGCCCCCGAGATAGGCGGCGGACCCGATCGCCGAGGCACCACGGAGGAATTCGCGACGGGAAAATTTCATGGGCACGATGCGGAGGCCAATCCCGTCGAGATCTGCTCCTGCGGCGCCCCCCGGCCGACGTTGTTCCCAAGAACAGCGCCGGCGGAAGAGGGCCGCATTCGACGGGGTAGAGTGGCCGCAGCACCACGAGGCATGGGCTCATCTTACTTTTCCGCACCGCGACTGTCTGCGCATGGATTGGTGAGACCCACGTGGCGATTGCGGATCGCCTCCCCCCGCGAGCAGCGCGAGCAGATCGGCGACGGCGACCCTACTGCACCACTTGGAATCAGATTCCACCCGGCCTTGTCGGGTGAGCGGCGCAAGACAACCCGGTAGGACCCGCGTCATTAACGTCCCGGCCTTTGCTGCACCTAACCCGCATCAATCACACTTTCTGAAGAGATTCTTTTTTTCACAGAGCGCACAGAGGTCCGAACCGAGGTCTCGGAGCCAAACACCTTGTCCGCTCTGTGCCCTCTGTGGGCTGGGCTCCGTGCCCTCTGTGAAATGCGTTTGGTCAAGTTGGGTGTGAAATATCCGCGCTAAGCGGTATCGCTCGCCATCGGGCTACACGTCGCAAATCCGCACCGCCTCGCTCAGCGAGGCCGCCTTGTCCCGCAGGGGAATAAACTCCTGCCCGACGTAGCCGCGATACCCCGTATCCACAATCGCCTGCATGATCGGCCCGTAATTTACTTCCTGCGTCGCATCGATTTCGTTGCGCCCCGGGACGCCCGCCGTGTGGTAGTGGCCGATCCAGTCCTTGTGCTGCTGGAGGCGGCGGATCACGTCTCCGTGCATGATCTGCACATGGTAAATGTCGAAGAGCACCTTCACGCGCTCCGATCCCA
>CAJAYO010000840.1 GCA_903948415.1 uncultured Opitutia bacterium
GACGTCGCCCGCGCCGCCCGCGCGATCAAGGCCGCCGTCCACGCGAACAA
This sequence comes from uncultured Opitutia bacterium, assembly GCA_903948415.1. GTDB lineage: Bacteria > Verrucomicrobiota > Verrucomicrobiia > Opitutales > Opitutaceae > GAS368. Next base: position 51 of record CAJAYO010000840.1, read on the forward strand.
GATCAACTACGGGGCCTACTCCGACAAACTCCCCCACCTGCACATGCACCTCGTGCCGAAATTCGAGGGCGGCGCCGCGTGGGGCGCCCCGTTCGAGATGATGCCGGCGGCCAAGCAGTTCCTCGCCGCCGCCGACTACGCCGCACTGATCGAGTCGATCAAGCAGCGTCTCTGACGGCGCGCGGGCCCGACCGCGCCCGCGAAAATTGCCCCGAAATTAACCGGACGACACCGGCGTTCGCACGTGTTACCGTCCGCCGATGCGAATGACGCCAGCCCTCCTGTATGCGCGCATGCTCGCCGGCGATGCGACCGACAACGGCCGCTTCTTCACCGGCGTCCTCACGACCGGCATCTACTGCCTGCCGTCGTGCAAGGCGCGCAAACCCAAGCCGGAAAACGTCCGCTTCTTTCCCACCTGCGAAGCGGCGCGCGGGTCCGGCCTCCGCGCCTGCCAGAAATGTCACCCCGATGATTTCGCCCGCGGGGCCGACCCCGTGCGCGAAACCATCGAAACCCTCGTCGCCGAGATCCGCGCCGATCCCGCCGCGTTCGCCGACGCCCGCGCCGTCGTCCGCCGCTCCGGTTTCGGCGCGACGCGCGCGTTCGAACTCTTCCGCCAGCATTACCACACCACGCCCGCCGACCTCCTGCTCCGCGCGCGCCTCGACCGGGCGAAACACCGCCTGCTCACCACCGACGCCCCCCTCGCCGAAATCGCCTTTGGCGTGGGCGGCGATGCGCTCTCGTCGTTCCCCACGAATTTTCGCCGGCTCAATGGCCTGACGCCCGCGTCCTATCGCGCGCTCCGCGGATCCCGGACGTTCACCCTCGCCCTGCCGGACGGCTATCTGCTCCCGTATCTGCGCCGCGCGATGAGCCGGGACCTCCACAGCGCCACCGAGCGCCTCGTCGGGGACGTCTACACGAGCACCGTGCAACTCAGCTCCGGGCCGACGCTGCTCACGCTGCAGCTCTCCCCCGCCTCCATCCGCGCCGAAATCGCCGCGGGCTCCGCCGCCGAAGCCCACGCCCTCGTGATCGGCCTGCTCGGACTCGACCAGGACGCCGCGGCCTTCGCCCGCCTCGCAAAAAAACGGGGCCTCGCCCGCCTCGTCGCAGGTCGTCCGGCCCTGCGTATCAGCCAAACCCCGTCCGTGTTCGACGGCCTCCTCTGGGCGATCATCGGCCAGCAAATCAATTTCACGTTCGCGTGCGTCCTGAAGCGTCGCCTCATCGAGCGCACCAGCCGGCCCCTCGCCGACGGACTCTACGCCCATCCGACCCCGGCTGCCGTCGCGGCCCTCGAGCCGGCCGATCTGCTGCCGCTGCAGTTTTCCCGCCAAAAAGCCGACTACGTCATCCACACCGCCCGCCTCGTCGCCACCGGCCAACTCGACCTCGCCGGCCTGCGCACGATGTCCGCCACCCGCGCCGAACGCACGTTGCTCGCCGTCCGCGGGCTCGGCCCCTGGTCGGTCAACTACCTGATGATGCGCGCGCTCGGCTTCCCCGACTGCGTGCCCTACGGCGACACCGGCGTCACCAGCGGCCTGCAAGCCTTGCTCAAACTCAAGGAGCGTCCCGACCTCGCCGCCACGCGCCGGCTGATGCCGATGTTTTCCCCGTATCGCAGCCTCGCCACGGCGCATTTGTGGCAATTTACTCAACCCACGCCTCCATGAGACAATTCTACGATACTTTCCCGACCCCGGTCGGCGACTTCTCCGTCGCCCTCAACGCCACCGGCTCCGTCATCGCCACGGCCTTCGGGGGACTGCCCGAACTTCGCGAACGCTTCACCGCCGACGAAGTGATCCACGACCCGGCGCGCGCGGCCGACGTCCGCCGCGAGGTCACCGAATATTTCGCCAAGAAACGCCGCCTCTTCACCGTGCCGCTCATGCCCAGCGGCACCCCGTTTCAGCAAAACGTCTGGACCGCACTCCAGAAGATCCCTTTCGGCGCCACCCGCAGCTACGGCGAACTCGCCACGGAGATCGGAAAACCGGATGCCTCGCGCGCCATCGGCCGGGCCAATGCCACCAATCCCATTTGCCTGATCATCCCCTGTCACCGCGTCATCGGCGGCGACGGTTCGCTCACGGGCTACGCGTTCGGCGAGGACCTCAAGCGCCAGCTGATCGCCCACGAATCGGCCCCGGCTCCGACGTCCGGCGTAGCTGCTGCACGAACCGCGTGAGCTTCGCCTGATCCTTCACGCCCGGCGCGGATTCGACCCCGCTGTTCACATCGACGAAGCGGGTGCCGCTCGCCCGCACCGCTTCCCCGATATTGTCGGGGTTCAATCCGCCGGCGAGAATCCAGGTCTTGTCCGGCTGGGTTGCCTGATGGCGCGAAAACTTCCCCCAATCGCCCGTCTTCCCGGACCCGCCGAACCCGGCGGCATGAAAGGTATCCAGCAGGAAATACTTCGCCGAAGGCAGCCACGCCGCCGGCACGTCGACGTCCGCGGGCAACTTCGGCGCGAGCCAGAGCCGCTCCGGGCCCACGGTCGCCGCCCAACCCGCGACCGTCACCGGGGCGACATCGTGCCGGAAGTGCACCTGGAAAAAATCGAACCCCGCCGCCTGCATCTCTGCGAGTTCCGCCGTCGTCGGCTCGACGGACACCGCCACCTTGCGGCGCGCCGGAAGGCGCGGCGCCATCGCCTCAAAGGTCCCGAGCGAGATATGGCGGGGCGACTTCGGATACAGGATGAACCCGAGATAATCCGCCCCGCAACCGTCCGCCGCCTCGGCGTCGACGAGCGAGGTCAGGCCACAGACCTTGAGGCGGATGCCGTCGATCATGGGACTCAGAACGAATTCACACCGGCGATGACCTGCCCGACCTGATCGTCGGTCAGCTCCGGGAAAATCGGTAGACTGACGCAGGTCGCCGCCGCCTTTTCCGCCACCGGAAACGACCCGGCGCCGCGCCCGAGGTAGGCGTAGCATTTCTGCAGATGCAGCGGCACCGGATAAATCAGGTCGGTGCCCACGTCGTGCTTCGCGAGATGCTCGCGCAGCGCGTCGCGGCGCGGGTGGCGGATCGTGAATTGGTGAAACACCGATTTCCCGTAGGCGGGCTGCTCGGGCAACCGCACGTCAGCGAGGGTGATCTCCGCCAGATAACGCGCCGCGATGGCCTGGCGGCGCGCGGTCCACGCCGCGAGGTGCGGCAGCTTCACGTTGAGCAGCGCGCCCTGGAAGCCATCCATGCGGAAGTTTCCGCCGATGATATCGTGGTAGTAGCGCCGGTCGGAACCGTGCACCCGGATGTGCCGGGCCTGCGTGTGCACCTCCTCGCGGCGCGACACAAACGCACCGCCTTCGCCGCAGCCGCCGAGATTCTTCGTCGGATAAAAACTGAACGTGCCCGCATCGCCGATGGCACCGACCGGCGTGCCCCGGTAATGGGCGCCGACCGCCTGGGCGCAGTCTTCGATCACAAACAGATTATGCCGGCGGGCCACCGCCATGATCTCCTCCATCCGCGCCGGCTGCCCGAAGAGATGGACGACAATGATGCCCTTCGTGCGCGGCGTGATCGCCGCCTCCAGCTGGACCGGGTCGAGATTGAACGTGCCCTCTTCCACGTCCGCGAAAACGGGCGTCGCGCCGACGTAGCTGATGCCCCACGCCGACGAGATGAAGGTGAACGGCGGCGTGATCACTTCGTCGCCGGGGCCGAAGCCCGCGATCATGCAGGCGACATGGAGCGGCGCGGTGCCGCTGTTCATCGCGAGCGCGCGCGGATAGCCGAGGGTGGCCGCGAAGGCTTTCTCGAAATCCTCGACGTCTTTGCCGAGGCAGAAACGCGTGCCGTCGTAGGTCGCGGTCAAGGCGGCGAGCGCCTGCTCCCGCAGCGCCCGGTGCTGGATTCCAAGATCGAGGAAGGGGACTTTCATGGCGTAATTTTTTTCACCAACGCCTCGACCAAACTGTCGAGACTCGGCGTCTTCGCGGTGAAGTCGATGGGCATCCCCACCTTCTTCATCGTCTCACTCGTCTGGGGTCCGATGCTGCCGGCGAGCGGACGCTTCGCGTCCTTCCCCAGTTTGAGCGCGCCGGCTTGGTCGACGAAGGACTGCACCGCGGACGAGCTGGCGAAGAGCATCGCGTCGGCCCCCCGCGCCCGGAAATCGGCGGCCGCCGGCTCGGCCGAAAGGTCGGTCTTCTCCGTCTTGTAAACTTGGAGACAGTCAACGATCGCCCGCGCTTCCTCGAGCTTCGTCACGATCACATCGCGGTTCAGGTTGCCCCGGATCACCAGCACCTTGGCACTGTCGAGGCTGCCGGTGGCGACCAGATCGTCGGCGAGCGCCTCGGCGGTCGCGACCTTCGGCTGGCATTCGATCTTCAGGTGAAACGCGCGGATTGCCGCGGCGGTCGTGTCGCCGATGCAGGCGAAGCGCAGGAGCCCCAGCGCGCGGATGTCGTCGAACAGCCGGAGAAACTCCTCCATGAAAAACCGCACGCCGTTGGCGCTCGTGAACACGATCCAGTCGTAGCCGCCGAGCTCGAGCATGACGTCGGAAAGCGGATCCTTCTCGATCTGCTTCGTGACGTGGATCAGCGGAAGCTCCACGACTTCGGCCCCGAGTGCGCTGAGCTTCGCCGTGAGTTCCGGCGATTGCTCGCGGGCACGGGTAACGGCGATGCGACGACCGGCGAGGACGGGAGTTTTGCTCATGGGAGAAGGCCGAGATGCCGGAGAACCCGCGCCGCCGTGGCCGCCGGATCGGCAAAATCGGCGTCGGTCAGCGGGAGGCGGTGCAGTCCGATGTTTTCGTGAAAAAGATAGAGATGGCCGGGCGTCGCATGCGCGGCAAAGGCCGTATGGCAGCCGCCCCCGAGGGCCGCCTGGAACGCGCGCTCCAGCGTGACATTCCGCGCGGTCGGCGCATCGAACACCGCGGCAAATTTCGCGGCGTCGGCCGCGCGGCATTGGATGCCAATCGCCCCCTGCCCCACGGCCGGCACCATCTGGTCGAATTCCAACGGCAGGAACTCCACGCCCGGCCAGTCGCTGATCCCCAGGCGCTTCAGCCCGGCCGCGGCCAGAATGGAACCGTCCGCCACATGCTGCTCACCGATTTTCCGCAGGCGCGTGTCCACGTTGCCGCGAATTTCCGTGAACGTGACCGCAGGAAACAGCTTCGCGATTTGCAGCCGCCGGCGCGGGCTCGCGGTCGCAATGGTCCGCGGCGTCACCACCCCGGTTCGGAGAATGAGCACATCGCGCGTATCGGCGCGCGGCAGGTAACCGCCGAGGGCGAGGCCGGGCGGCATGTCCCCGGGCAGGTCTTTCGTGCTGTGCACGGCGACGTCGGCTTCCCCCCGCTGGAGCGCACCTTCGAGTTCGCTGGTGAACAGTCCCTTGCCGCCCTTTTTCTCCAACGACCATTCCGTCTGCTTGTCGCCCGTGGTGACGATCTTCAGCAGTTCGGTTTCGACCCCGAGTTGGTCCCGCAGATGGGCGGCGACCATCTCGGCCTGGGCCAGCGCGAGCGGGCTTTTGCGGGTGGCGAGGACGAGTTTGGTCATGGGAAAAAAAGAAGGCGCAGAGAAAATTCTCTGCGCCTTCCGGAATTTTGGCAATGGCGCGGGATTACGAGTAGGAAGCCTGCACGCCCTTGATGTTCTTCTTCGTCATCCACGGCATCATGCTGCGGAGGTAGGCGCCGGTCTTCTCGATCTGGTGCTGCTCGCCCTTCTTGAGGAGCGCATGGTAGTTCTTGAGTCCGCCCTTGTGCTCCTTGACCCACTCCTTGGTGAACTTCCCGGACTGGATCTCTTTGAGGATCTTCTTCATCTCCGCCTTGGTCTGCTTGTTGATGACGCGCGGACCGCGGGTGATGTCGCCATACTTGGCGGTCTCGGAAATCGAGAAACGCATGCCGGCGATGCCGCTCTCATACATGAGATCGCAGATGAGCTTCAGCTCGTGGAGACACTCGAAGTAGGCCATCTCGGGCTGGTAACCGGCCTCGACGAGGGTCTCGAAACCCGCCTGCACGAGCGCGCTGGCGCCACCGCACAGCACGGCCTGCTCGCCGAAAAGATCGGTCTCGGTCTCTTCCTTGAACGAAGTCTGGAGCACGCCGGCGCGGGTCGAGCCGATGCCCTTGGCCCAGGCGAGCGCGGTTTTCTTGGCGGTCTTCGACTTGTCCTGCGCGACGGCGATGAGGGCCGGCATGCCTTTGCCCTCGGCGTAGAGGCGGCGGACCATGTGGCCGGGGCCCTTCGGGGCGACCATGATGCAGTCGATGTCCTTGTGCAGCTTGATCAGACCGAAGTGCACGGAAAGACCGTGCGAGAAGAGGAGCGTCTTGCCCTTGGCGAGATTCGGGAGGATGTCGCTCAGGTAAACGTCGGCCTGCTTCATGTCGGGCAAGCCGACCATAATGACGTCGGCGAGGCGGACGGCCTCGGCGGTGTCATAGACCTTGAAACCGTGCTGCTCGGCGACGGCCTTGGATTTCGAACCCGGATAGAGGCCGATGATGACCTGGCAGCCGCTGTCCTTCAGATTGAGCGCATGGGCGTGGCCCTGCGAACCATAGCCGAGGACGGCGAGCGTTTTGTTTTTAAACACGCCGAGATCGGCGTCTTTGTCGGTGTAGACTTTGGCGGGCATGTGGAAAAGTGGGGGGGAGGGTTGGGCGCGGAGGTGGGAGTGAACTCGATCGGTGAAAGGCGGTGCGGCTCAGCGCTTGAGGGCCAGGCGGCCGGTGCGCGCCAGCTCGAGAATGCCGAACGGGTCGAGCAGACCGAGCAGGGCCGTGATTTTCTCGTCGTCGCCCGTGGCCTCGATGATGAGGGAGTCCGGGCTGAGGTTGACGATTTTCGCGCGGAAAATGTCGGCGATCTGCAGCACCTCGGGGCGGCTCTTCACGTCGGCGCGGACCTTGACGAGCACGAGCTCGCGCGCGACGGCCTGCCCTTCCTTGAAGTCGACGACCTCGACGACGTTGATCAGCTTGCGCAATTGCCGGATGCAGAGTTCGAGCGACGAGTCGTCGCCCTTGAGGACAGCCGTGATGCGCGACAGCGAGGCATCATGCGTGGGCGCCACGTTGAGTGATTCAATGTTGAAGCCGCGGCCGGAAAACATGCCGGAGACGCGGGCCAAAACGCCGAACTTGTTCTCAACGAGGACGGAGATCGTGTGTCGCATGGGAGGGTTTGGATTGAAAAAATTAGGGATGGTGGACGCTGAGGGACTCGAACCCCCGACACCCTCGGTGTAAGCGAGGTGCTCTAACCAACTGAGCTAAGCGTCCGAGCCAAGGGTCTATGAAAACGGACGGCCGGCGGCTATGACAAGGAATTATTCGGGTATGACGCGGGGTTGGTTGGCGGAGTGAAAACCGCGGGATTTCCGCGCCGGCCGGAAATCTCCGCGGATTCGGTGGGGCGCGGGTCAGCCCTGCGCCATGGGGGCCTTCGGGGTGAGCAGTCCTTCGCGGACCATCAGTTCGGCGTTCTGAATCGCATTGAGCGCGGCGCCTTTCCAGAGGTTGTCGCCGCTGACCCAGAGGGCGAGGCCGTTGTCCAACGCCGTATCCAGGCGGATCCGACCGACGCCGCACTTCACCTTTTTCGAAAAATCGAGCGGCGTGGGATAGACCTTGTTCGCCGGATCGTCGACGAGTTCCGCGCCCTCGAAGGCCGCGATGGCCGCCCGCGCCGCCTCGACGCTCACCGGCCGCTCGAATTCCGCGTTGACCGAGACCGAATGCGCCCGGACGACGGGCACCCGCACCGTGGTGGCCGACACCTTGAGGTCCGGCAGGCCCATGATTTTGCGGCTTTCCAGCATCATCTTGGTTTCCTCGCCCGTGTAACCGTTCGGCCCAAAGGAATCCACCTGCGGGATGACGTTAAACGCGATTTGATACGGGTAGACCTTCTTCGTGAGCGGCTCGCCCTTGGCATGGGCCTGCACCTGCGACTCCAACTCCTGCACCGCCTCGGCGCCCGTGCCGGAAACGGACTGATAGGTGGAGGCAAAATAGCGCTTCAACCCGAAGGCCCGGTGCAGCGGCCACAACGCCATCAGCGTGACGGCCGTCGAGCAATTCGGATTGGCGATGATTCCTTTGTGGTTCCGCAACCCCTCCGGGTTGATCTCCGGAATCACGAGCGGGACCTCCGGGTCCATGCGATAATGGGAGCTCTTGTCGATCACGAGACAGCCCGCTTTCACCGCATCCGGCGCCAGGGCGCGCGTGACCGAGCCGCCGGCGGCGAAAAACGCCACGTCGACCGCGGCGAACACCCCGGGTTTGGCCTCCTCGACCGTGTAGGTGTGGCCCGCACAGCCGATCACTTTGCCCACCGACCGCGCCGAGGCGAAGAGCCGCAGCGAAGCCATGGGGAAGTTGCGATCGTGCAGGAGCCGAAGCAGCTCTTGACCGACGGCGCCCGTCGCGCCGACGATTCCGACATTAATGGATGCGTTTTTCACGAGTGAGTCTCCGTTGGAGTCGGTCAACAAAACCTGCGCCCGCCTCGGCATCAAGCCCGGAGAACGGCTTCTGGTGGTGCGCATCGGCACGGCCACGCTGCAATTCTTCGCCCGGGGGGTGCTGGTGCAGAGCTACGTCATCTCCACGTCGAAGCGTCCCCCCTCGAATCTCAAGGATTCCCTCGGCACGCCGCGCGGCCTCCACGAGATCGCCGAACGCATCGGCGCCGGCCAACCGCCCGGCATGGTTTACCGCTCCCGCGTTCCCACCGGCCGCCATTACTCCGAACTCCCCGACGCCGGCACCCACGAAAATCTGATCACGGGTCGCATCCTCTGGCTCCGCGGGCTCGAACCCGGCGTCAACCGCGGCGGCAACGTCGACACCTACGCGCGCTACGTCTATATCCACGGCACCAACCACGAGGACCGGATCGGCGAGCCCCTCAGTTCGGGCTGCGTGCTGATGCGCAACCGGGAAATCGTCGAACTCTCCGAGCAGGTCCGCACCGGCGACCACGTGCTGATCGTGGACTGATCCGGCGGCCGCGCGGACGCCCGCTCGGTCCTTGCCAGCCGGCGCGCGGGCGCACCACGCTGGACCGATGACCTTGCGTGACGCCACCGAAGCCGACCTCCCGGCCATCGTCGAAATCTACAACGCCACCATCGCCAGCCGCATGGTCACCGCCGATCTGGAGCCGGTGACCGTCGACTCGCGCCGCGCCTGGTTCGCCACGCATCAAAGCCCGTCGCGCCCGCTGTGGGTCGCGTGCAACCCCGCGGGCACGGTGTGCGCGTGGTTGAGTTTCGACACGTTTTACCCCCGCGCCGCTTACGATGGCACCGCCATGATCGCGATCTACGTCGCTCCCGCCCACCGTCGTCACGGCCTCGGCCGTGATCTGCTGGTATCCGCCCTCGCCCGCGCCCCGGGACTCGGGCTCCACACGCTGCTCGGCTATATTTTCGGCCACAACGAACCCAGCCTCCGCCTGTTCGAAGCCCACGAATTTGTCCGCTGGGGCCATCTGCCCCGGGTCGCCGTCCTCGATGGCGTCGCCCGCGACCTCATCATCGTCGGCCGCCGCGTCACCCCGTAAGCCCCGTTCCCCCATGCCTCCCGCCTCCCGCTCCGCCCTCGTCTTCGCCCTCTTGCTCATGGCCCCTGCCCCCGCGTTCGCCGCCCTCGCCCTCGACGCCGCCCCACCGCCCCTCGCCGCCCGGAAACCCAAGGACGTCTCCGTCCACGGCGACCGGCGCATCGACGACTATTTTTGGCTGCGCGACAAAACCGACCCTGCCGTCCTCGCCCACCTCCGCGCCGAGAATGCCTACACCGCCGCCGTCACCGCCCCGCTCCAGCCCCTGCGCGAACAACTCTACACCGAGATGGTCGGTCGCCTGCAAGAGACCGACACCCAGCCGCCGGCGAAGAAGGGCGACTGGTGGTATTACAACCGCACCGAACAGGGAAAACAGTATCCCCTTTATTGCCGCAAACATCTCACCCTCGACGCTCCCGAGCAGGTCATCCTCGACGTCAACCTCCTCGCGCAGGGCGAAAAATTCATGTCCGTCGGCCGGCAAGCGGTCAGCGACAGCGGGCACCTCTTGGCCTACTCGGTCGACCGCACCGGCTACCGCAGCTACGAAATCCGCGTGAAGGACCTGCGCACCGGCGCCGACGTCGCGCAGCGCATCGGCCAAGCCTCGTCGTTTGTCTGGGCCGCGGACAACGACACGCTCTTCTACGTGCAGGAGGATCCCGTCACCAAACGCGATTTCCACCTGGGCCGCTGGACCCTCTCGAACGGGAAACAGGCGTGGCTCTACGAGGAAAAAGACGAGATTTTCGGAATCCGCGTCAGCCGCTCGCTGGATGGCGCCTGGCTGTTCTGCGAGTCGGCCAGCAAGACCACCGGCGAAGCCCGCGCCCTCCCGGCGAACAATCCGCTCGGCACCTGGCGCCTGCTCGTCCCCCGCGAAACCGACCACCACTACGAGGTCGATCACCGGGACGGCCTGTTCTACTTCGTGACGAACCGCCGGGCGAAAAACTACCGCGTCGCCACCGCGCCGGTCGCGACGCCCGACGAAGCGCAGTGGACGGAATTCCTGCCGCACAATCCGGCGATCAAGGTCTCCGGCCTCACGCTCTTCCGCGACCATGCCGTCGTTGCCGAGCGCGAAGACGGCCTGCCGCAACTCCGCGTGATCGACCTCCGCACGCGCGCCGCCCACCGCATCACCTTTCCAGAGCCCGTGTTCACCGCCGGCCTCGCCGCCAACCTC
>CAJAYO010000841.1 GCA_903948415.1 uncultured Opitutia bacterium
GCCGGGTTCGAGTCCATCATATTGTCGGCGAGCCTCTTTTCCGGCAACGAATCGTCCGCCCGAAATTTGGCCACCTTTTGCCCGATGCCGGCGAGGTCCCGGCGCAGCGCCGACTCGGCGTAGGCAGGATTCTTTCCCTCCAAGTAGTCCACCCACGCGTTCGGACCGAGGCGCGCGCGATCGTCGCGGCGCTGGGACCAATACCACGTTTCGAGCGCCCCGATGGACCAAGGCGTGCGCTGCCAACCGTACCAGCCCTTCGCGCCGAACATCGTGGGATACTCTTTTTGTCCGTCGACGGTGCGCGCCTGGGCGTTGACCGCGTCCGTCATGGTCCGCCACGCGTCGACATATTTTTGATCGCCGGTCACGAGCAGGGCGTTGTTAAAACCCACGAGGGCGCGCGCGATGCGGTTGCGGTTCTCCGGTTTGCCGGTGACGGGGTTGACCGGACTGAAACCCCAGCCATAGGCGCCGCTCCACCATCGGCCGTCGGCCCCACCCACCTTGCCGTCAAGCCCCACGTGACTCGGAATCACGCCGCCGTTCTGCGCCATGCGCGCGAGCCACGCGTCCATGTAGTCGATGATCCAAGCCTTGTAGCGCGCTTCGTGCGTGAGGAGATAGGCGTTGGCCGGCAGCACCGTCGCCACGAGGTTGATAAAATGATCGCCGACGACCTCGGCGTAGTCGCGATAGTGGTCGAGAAACTCCGCGTAGGTGCGCTCGCCGTGACCGAGCTTGAAGCCGGTCGGGTCAAACGGGTCGCCGACCCAATCGAGCGCCGTTGCCGGCCGCAGCATCGGACCCTTGCTGCCGTTTTGCATCGAGCGGATGATTTTCACCGTCACGTCGTAGTTCGGCGCCGCCGGATCCTCGCCCAGGTAAAGCCCCGCAAAGCGCCGCACGCGGGCCTGGTAGGCGGGCAGCTTGGCCATCGAGAGTCCCATCAGATTGAAACACTTCAGGCCTTCGCCGTGGTGCATCCAGTCGGACTGCGCCGAAAACTCCTTGAAATACAGGCCGTCGCGGCCCGCGGGCACCTCGGTGGTTTTGGCTTCGGCATATTGCCGGAGCATCCCTTCCCAGGTTTTGAGGTAGATCCGCGCGATCTCGTCGCTCGCCCCGAGCGCGTGCAGTTCAGGCCAACCCGTGAAGTTCTCAAACGCGTCGTCCGGCCCGTCGTTGGCCCCCCAGCGCACGAAGCACTGCACGTAGCCGCGCCCGTCGTAATATTTTTCGGCAAACTCGCGGCACGCCGGGACGTTTTCGGCCAGCAGCCGCCGCTCCAGTTTCGCCCACGCGGGCGCGGCCATGGGCGTCGTGATCGCGAGCGCCGGCTCCGCCGCCTCCACGCCCGACGCCGCGCCGGCGAACAACCACAAGGTGAACCAGCGAACGGGTTTCATGGGGTGGGCGGAGGATTGAGCGGCGACACCCGGAACTCAGCGCAAATTTGCTCGGACCGTTGCGCCGCCTTCAACCCCCGAGCGCCATCGCGCCTTTAAAAACCACGATCACCACGCCCACCAGCGCGCAGCAGACCGCAAAGCCCCCGGCATCCATCCGGTTCCATTTCGTGAACTCCCAATCCGTTTTGGGAAACAGCTTGTGGTGATCGAAGCGCGTGGGGTGGGCGTAGCTGGCCGCGACGGCTTCGGTGTCCAAGTCGGGAGTGGAGGCCACGGGCGTTTTCATGCGCGCGTAGAAGCGGGCCACGCGGTCGGGTTCGGTGCGGCGGGTGAGCAGGCTCACCCCGAAAATCAGCGAAATGGGGATCAACGCATCCACCAGGTAACGGGTCGTCAGCAGCTGCGCCGAGTTGAACCCCGCCACGTCGACCCCGAGGATTTTCAGCAGGAAGACTTCCGTGCGGAAGAGCCCCTTGCCGGTCCGCGGCGACGCCGGATCGCGGGGATCGACGCGGACGACCCCCTCTTCAAAGAAGAGCGCAATCGGTTCGATGCGCCGGGTTTTCATGAAACGGTCGCCTTCCTTCGCCGCGCGACCCGCCGTGACATCGGCGGCGGTTGCAATGGCGGCAACCGTCACCACGCGCTCCCGGGTCAGCTCCGTCAGCATTTCCGAGCGGGCCAGCGCCGGCATCAGGGGAACCACCGCGGGAATCACGGCAATCAGCAGAATGGTCGCGAACACCTGCACCACCACCGCCGTTTGCGTCACGCGTCGCCACAAAAACAGCACCGTAATCGGCACCCCCCACACGAGCAGCAGCACGATCATGAATTTCAGGATCACGATCACACTGTTCAGAAAAAGCCCGACGATGACACCCGCGCCCAGGAGCGCCGGCACGGCGAGTCGTGCGACGACCATGTAGTGTGCGTCCGAACGACCGGGCAGCAACGGCTCGTAGAGGTTTTTCACCAGCAAGCCGGACAGCACGACCGATTGCGCTCCGAGCACCGCGATCTTCCCGCCCAGAATACCCGTGATCATGATGCCGATGAGTCCGACCGGAAGCAGCTCGCGCGTGAGCAACCCCCACGCCTGATCGGGGTCGGGGAGGCCCGGCCCAAAGAGCGCAAACGCGATGAGGCCGCAATAGGCCCAGGCAATGGTGACAAAACGCTTGGAGAACCCCCCGGTCACCGCACCGAGCCGGGCGGCCATTTCGTCTTTCGCCGATCCGGAGATCGTCATGTTCGCCTGTGAACCGGCAATCCCGATCAATTGCACCAAAAGCAGGGCGCAGATCGAATACCACGTGTATTCCGAGGCGATATCGCCGCCGAAGAGATTGAACATCACATCGGGCACTTTCTCATGCAGCGCGGTCGGACCGCCCAATCGCCACAGACCGAACGGAATCAAAATGACCGAGATCAGCACGACCAAAATGGCCTGGACCGCATCAACGACGGCCGAAGCCTTTAATCCTCCGAGCATGATGAACACCGCCACCAGACTCGTCGAAATAAGATAGAAAATCGCCGGATTCAGGTAGGTCACATACGGCTGGAGTTCACCGCGCTGGTAGTAGTCGCGCAGCGTGGAGTAACGGGTCTCCTGCACCGCCGCCAATTCTCCGCTCTGCCGCTGCGTCCGCAGGTCAATGAATTCGTGGTACTCCTTCACCATGGTCTGCTCTGCGACCGAGTAGATGATGGGATCTTTCACCATGAGCGGCTGCAGGGTTTTCAGCGCCATCACATTGCCGCCGGCGATCACGCCCACCACGGCGATCATCAACATCGTCACGGCATAGAGGGTCGCGAGGAAGCGGCTGCCAAAACGGTCCGAAAAAAGGTCCGCCATGGTGGTGAGCCGCACGCGGCGAAACCACACGTTCATGAACCAGTAGTAGGGCGTCAGGAAGAGGGTGATCAGCGCGAGCCAGGCCCCGCCGGCCCCCTGGCGATAGACCGAACTGGCGGTCGTCGTCGCCTGCCCCGGATCGGTCATGTTGCCGAAACTGAGGAAAAACTGGAGCCACCGGCCCAACGAGCGGCCGCCGAGGAAAAAATCTTTTTCGCCTTTCACCCCGTGCGAGAAAATTTTGCCGATCACGAGGACCGTGATGATGTAGGCAACAATGATGGAGACATCGATCCAATGGAGGCCGAAAAATTTCATGGGGTGGTGGGATCAAACAAAATTGCTAAGCGCAGCGGGGCGAGAACTAACCGGCATGGAACGAAAATTGGGTGCGCGGGCGGTCCCGGGCCGTTGGGTGAACGCGGCTCGCCGGCGACGGGCGCGGTCTCATTCCGTTCAACCCCTACCGCAGGATTTCGCCCTTGGTCACGTCGCCGGGCACATCGAGGAGCTGGATCTGGTTGATCGTCTTGAAATTCACGTGATCGGCAATCACCACCAGCGGGTTGTCCAGAAATGCTTCCGCGCAGATGTCCAGCCCGTCGGGTGGTTGGCCC
>CAJAYO010000842.1 GCA_903948415.1 uncultured Opitutia bacterium
CGTGGAATCGGTCAAGTGATCAACCGACGATGGTATCACCCCAAAGGCATCGCGACAGCCCCCCAGTCCGGCGGGGCCGATAGGCCGCCCAACCCGAGCACTCCGAATGATCGAGTCACAAAAATCACAAAAACCAATCCCCCCCTTGCCGGGCGAACTCCGCTTTGACCTGCCTCGCCGCCTGCCCGATGACCCGGATCTGAGCCCGTCGCTCGCGGTGGGCCCGCCGCTCCGCGGGCGGGGATGGCCGGATCAAGGCGTGACGTGCGGAGCCGCGCGCGGAGCGCACGGCCCACCCGCGGACACCGCGCGCGGCAAGACACGGCGCTGCGCCCATTCCCGGGTCGGCTCAATCACTTCACCCTTGATCGAAGTCCGCGTTTGATTGTCCCTCTGGACCGGCGAAACCCCGCAGCGGCGTTTGACCTGACCCCGAACAAAAATTCACCCGTTGAAACGCGCCGGTCCCCGCACGACCGAACGCTGCAAAAAACTGCGCCAAACCGCGGCACGGGCGAATAACACGGTTCGGCAAAGAAAGATGGAAATGCCTCTCATCATCGCTCACGGAGAAAACATCGTTGCGATAGCTCTCGGCCTTTTTGGACTCCTTGGGGCTTCAATTGTCCTCATGATTTTTGGCACCGCTCTTTGTTTACGGAAAAAGGAGGCAGCCAAAGTCACCGGAGGCCGGATACATAAATTAGGTGCGGCAGGGCTTCTCTTCTCGGGGGTAGCGCTCATGTGGATTTTCTGGCACCCATTTCACCCGTGAGAAGAGAGCCCAACCGGAACCCCACGGCGCGACGCGCGGGCCGGCCCTTTTTTCGTGCGGCTCAAGATCCGGCCTCCGCGCGCAGCTGACCGCGGAACGTTCGGCACTAAGGTGACACCGTCGTTCCAAACACCCAAGGGGAAGAAATGCTGTGCTACGGCATTCCACGCACTCATTGGTTTGCGTCCCGTCGTGTGGTGAGGGAGCAAGCGACCTCTCGCCTCGATTTTCGCCTATGTTTGCTTTGCCGGGCTCAGTGCGCTTTGCCGCGCCCGGACGCGCAAGGACTCGTTGGCTTCTGGCGCACTCTGGATAGCCAGCGCTATTTCCCTCTTCTTTATCTACATTGTCGTGTTTGTCGTCCTGTTCGCCGCAAAACTTCCAGCGCCCCACCGATGAAGAAGGCGTCGAACCAATCGGGCAGCCGGAGGTGATTAGCCTCCGGCCCCCACACCAACGGACAGGCGGGTCCGCATCCGGCGGTTCCATCGTGTTTACCCCTTCGAGGTCGTCCCCGCTGCTTTCGCCTCCGCCTTCGGCGGCGGCGGGTCATGATCAGCGACCCAGCGCACCGGCAAATCCGGACCGCCGGCCCGCGGTTTTTCGCGCCTGCGCCGGCGCACGAATTCCAAACTCAGTCAAACACCACGGTCTTGTTCCCATACACCAGCACGCGACCTTCGAGGTGCCAGCGCACCGCCTGCGCGAGCACCGTCTTTTCCAAATCGCGGCCTTTGCGGATCAGGTCGTCGACGTCGTGCCGGTGCGTCACGCGCGCCACGTCCTGGTTGATGATCGGACCCTCGTCGAGATCCCGCGTCGCATAGTGCGCCGTCGCGCCGATGAGTTTCACCCCGCGCGCGTGCGCCTGGTGATACGGCTTGCCGCCCGCAAACGCCGGGAGAAACGAGTGGTGGATGTTGATCACCGGCCGGTCGACCTTCGCCAAAAAATCCGCCGACAACACCTGCATGTAGCGCGCGAGCACGATCAAATCCGCTCCGACCTCCCGCACCAACGCCAGCTGCCGCGCCTCGGCCTCGGCCTTGGTCTCGGCCGTCACGGGAATGTGGTGAAACGGCAACCCGTAGCCCCGCGCCGCTTCGGCCAGATCCGTGTGGTTGCCCACGATCGCCACCAAATCCCCGGAGAAATCGCCGGCCTTCCACCGCAGAATCAAATCGTGAAAACAGTGATTGGCCTTCGAAACGAAGACCGCGATCCGCGCCCGCCGGCTCGACACGAGCACCCGGGCCTGCATCCCGAGCGAATCCGCAAACGCCAAAAAATCCGCCGCCTCGCGTTCGGCCACCCCCGTCGCCCCCGTGGGCACCCACTCGACGCGTTGGAAAAAAATCCCCGCCTGCATGTCGCGGTGCTGGTCGGCATGGAGGATGTTGCCCCCCCGCGCAAAAATCCATCCGGACACCCGCGCGACGAGGCCGGGCTGGTCGGGACCGTGCAGGAGGGCGATGAGCGTAGGTGTATCCATAGCGAGTCAGGAAACCCAACGGGAAACGGCCCAACATCCAAGCTCCAATCGACCAGGGGAACCCACCTGAGCGCATCTCAGTTTCTTGCTGCGCTCAGTTTCCCCGGGGTGGGCCGTGCGCTCCGCGCGCGGCTCAACGAGTCACGCCACGACCTGCGATC
>CAJAYO010000843.1 GCA_903948415.1 uncultured Opitutia bacterium
CCTCGGGGTGCAGCCCACGGACGAGGCGCATCGCGCCGATCGCCTTTTCCTGCACGGCCGCCAGGTCCGCCTGACTGGGCGCCTGCACGTTCATGCTGATCGAACGGAACGAGCGGCCGTAGATCGCCAGGAACCGGGAAATCGGCGTGATCACCAGATTGTCCGGGCTGCCGCCAAAGGACGATCCCTTCGGCGCGAGCAGACCGACGACCGTGTAATTCTGACCGTTGATGCGGATGAGTTTTCCGATCGCCTCCTCATCGGGAAAAATCTTCTGGATGACGTCGGCCCCGAGCATACACACGGGCCGGCCATATTCGACGTCGTCGGCCCCCAGGTTGCGACCGGCGGAAATATCGAAATTGAACGCCGTCACGTAGTTCTCGTCGGTGCCGAGCAGGCGCACATTCGCGTTCGTGCGCCGGTCCCGAAAAATCACGGTCTGGCCGCCCCGGCCGATCTGCAGATTCACCTTGGCGGAGTCGCCCATGAGCTCTTTGAACCGGCTCGCCATCGCCGCGGTCACGTCCCGGCGGTTCCGAAACCGGCTCCAATCCGAAAAGCTGATCGCGGGAAATTTGTTGATCTGAAAACTGTTCGCCCCGAGGACGTTCAGGCCGGTCTCGATCGAGCCCCGCATGCCGTTGATAAACGTCATGACGCCGATCACGGAAAACACCCCGACCGAGATGCCGAGCACCGTCAGGCTGGAGCGCAGCTTGTTCGCGGTGAGCGACGAGAAGGCGAGGCGGAAGATTTCGGCAAAGAGCATGGCGAGGTCGGTTTATTCGTAGCGCAGCGCCACGACGGGATCGAGTTTGCTCGCCTGCCAGGCCGGAGCGAAGCCGCTGAAAATGCCGGTCGCCACCGACGCGCCGAGGGCCAGCAGCACCAGGCCCAGGGAAAACACCAGGGGAAACTCGGGCAAAAACGCCGCGACAATCGCCGACAGGCTCCACGCCATCACCAACCCGCCGAGGCCGCCCAAGAGACAAATGCTCACCGCCTCGATCAGGAATTGCAGCAGGATCGTGCGGCGGCGCGCACCGAGGGCCTTGCGCGTGCCGATCTCCTTCGTGCGCTCCTTCACGCTCACGTAGGTGATGTTCATGATGCCGATCGCGCCGACAAAGAGGGCCAGCCCGGTGATAAACAGACCGCCCAGCGCGATCTTCTGTTTGATCGGATCGATCTGCTCTTTGATGACATTCTGGCTGTTGATTTCGAAATCGTCCTTCTTCTCCGGACTGAGCCCGCGCAACCGCCGCATGAGCCCACGGAGTTCGTCCTTCGCCTCGTCCATCCGCGACGCATCGACCTGCACCCGCACTTCGGGGTCGGCATAGCGCAGCGGAAACATCCGGCCGAACGCATCCAGGGGCAGCAGCACTTTGGCGTCCCACGAAAAACCGCCGAGCCAGCCGCCCTGCCGGGCCGTGACGCCGACGATGGTGAATTGTTGATTGCGGATCCGAATCGTTTTCCCGATGGCCGAGAGGCCGGGGAACAGGGCGTCGGCCACGTCGAATCCGACCACGGCGACGTTGCGCGCGGCGCGACTTTCCACGTCGGTGAAGAACCGGCCCTCCTTCATCTCGGAGCGCACGATCCGGGCGAGGTCCGCGGTCGTCCCGACAATGCTGACATTGCTCACCCGCAATTCGCCGTTGATCACCGTCGCGTTCCAAGCGACCGCGGGCACGGCCAGCTTGAGCGGCCCGTCCGGGTGATCCGCAATCCAATCGTTGATCGGCTGCGCGTTGGCCACACTGATGTCGCGGCGATTGCGGAGCGTCCACCAATCGTCGACCTGCTTCCACGGCCACTTGCCGACGTAAAGCACATCGTCGCCGAGACCGGAAAGCGTCTTCTCCACGCCGGCGTCGATGCCGAGAATCGCCGTGCCCATCAGGGTCACGGCCACAATGCCGATGATCACGCCGAGGGCCGTGAGCACCGAACGCATCTTGTTCGCCGCGATCTGGGCAAACGCGATCGCGAAGGACTCGGTGGTCTCGTAGAGGATACGGGTCACGGGAAATGCGTCCGATTCACTCCACCGCCGTGTCGCTCTCGATCAGACCGTCGCGCAGGCGCACGATGCGGCGGGCATGGCGGGCGATGTCCTCTTCGTGCGTGACGACGATGATCGTGTTACCCTGCTCGTAGAGCTGCTCGAACAGCGCCATGATCTCTTCGCCGGTCTTGGAATCGAGGTTACCCGTGGGCTCGTCGGCGAGGATGATCGAGGGATCGTTGACCAGCGCGCGGGCGATGGCGACGCGCTGGCGTTGGCCGCCGGAGAGCTCGTTGGGCTTGTGGCCCATGCGCTCGCCGAGACCGACGTTTTCGAGCGCGAGCTGGGCTTTCGCGAGGCGGTCGGTGCGCCCCAACCCCGCATAGATCAGCGGGAGCTCGACGTTGTGCAGGGCGGTGGAACGCGGGAGGAGATTGAACGTCTGGAAGACGAAACCGATCTCGCGGTTGCGGATCTCGGCGAGTTCGTCGTCGCTCATCGTCGCGACATTCTTCTGGCTGAACTCGTAATGGCCGGCGGTCGGCGTATCCAGGCAGCCGAGCATGTTCATGAGCGTGGATTTCCCGCTGCCGGAAGGCCCCATGATGGCCAGGTATTCGTTGCGGTGGATCTTCACGTCCACGCCGCGGAGCGCGTGGATGATCTCCGAGCCCATTTTGTAGAGCTTGGTGACGCCTTCGATCTCGATGACCAGCGGGCCGTGGGGACGGACATTGCGCTTGGACGACCTGGCAACGGAAGGAGTGGCGGCGTGCATGGGAGAGGAGACCGGGGACTGGGGAGGAGAACGGGAGGCGGACCAACGCCGCGGATTACTTTTTTTCCGGACCTTTTTTGCCCTTATCAAGGATCACCGTCATGCCGTCTTTGAGCGTGCGGGTGATCACGCCGAAGCTGCCGCTGACCACTTCTTCGCCCGCTTTCAGACCGGACTTGATTTCGATGTGCGTCGTGTCCTGCACGCCGGTCTCCACTTTCACGAGCTTCACGCTGTCGCCGTTTTTCACGAAGACGACGCGCTGGAGGTTGTCGCGGTCGGCCTTATCGGCCTGCTTTTGCAGCTTGTCGTTCACGGCGGCGGCCGAGCCCGGGCCCTTGTTTTCATTCGCCACCTTCTCGCGGTCTTTGGCGACCTCCTCGATCGTCTTGCTGCTTTCCTTGGCGCGGACGGTCACGCTCTGGATCGGAACAGCGACGACGTTTTCGACGGTCTTGGTTTCGACGTCCGCGTTGGCACTCATGCCGGGCCGAAGAGCGACGTCCTTGTCGAGGATGCGGATCTTGACGAGAAAGTTGGTCACTTCGTCCTGCGTGTTCATGCCGGTGACTTTGGCGGCGGAACCAATTTCCTTCACCACGGCGTCAAACTTGCGGTTCGGATAGGCATCGATGGCGACCTTGGCCTTGTCGCCCACCTTCACGTTGATGATGTCGTTTTCGTTGATGTTCACGCGGACTTCCATGTTGGCGAGGTCGGCCACGCGCATGACTTCCGCGCCGCCGTAGGAACCCGTGCCGGCAACGCGTTCGCCCAATTCGGTGCTGAGGGAGCTGATCTTGCCGTCGATCGGCGCG
This sequence comes from uncultured Opitutia bacterium, assembly GCA_903948415.1. Taxonomy (GTDB): domain Bacteria; phylum Verrucomicrobiota; class Verrucomicrobiia; order Opitutales; family Opitutaceae; genus GAS368. The sequence continues at coordinate 3,614 of CAJAYO010000843.1, forward strand.
AAGATGATCGTCTTGGTCAACTGGTCGCGAGTCTGGTTGAGGGCGCCTTCGGTCCGGCGCACCGTGGCCTCCGCATTCTCGAAGTTGGCCTGGGCGACCTCGAGGGCGGTGCGGGCCGCCATGATCTCGGAATCGGACAGCAGTTTCTTGGCGTAAATATCTTCGGCGCGCTTGAGGTCGTCCCGCGCCTTGAGCAACTGGGCCTTGCTTTGCACCACGCCCGTGCGCGCGGCGACCAATCCGGCCTCCTGCTGCTCCACCTGCGCTTTGTAAACGTCGGGTTTGATGCTGAGGAGCAAGTCGCCTTTCTTGACGACGGCTCCCTCGCGGAAGGGCAACTGGACCACCTCGCCGGAAACTTCCGGGGCGATCTTGACCTCCACCTCCGGCTGAACCTTTCCGGTGGCGGAGACGATCTGGACGATGGTCTTCGTGACCGATTTCTCCGTCGTCACGACGACCTTCTGGCCCTCGGATTTTTTCTTGAAATAGGCCCCGACGCCCAGCGCAATGAGGAGCAGGATCGCGCCGAGGACGAACCACTTCGTCTTGGATTTCTTGGGCGAAGTCGCGCCAACGGAGGCTGGTTTGGACACAGTGGAGTCAGAGTTCATGGAAGTCAGAGCGGCGTTGGAAACGCCGTAAGGGGAAAGAATCTCATCCGCGTACGCAAGCAGCGGGTTTCCCGTGCGCGGCGAAAAAAAGGGACTGCCCGCGTCCCACAACGGATCTCCACGAGCGACAGGGAACGAACGCCACCGGCGAAAAAGGGAAACGCGTTGGCGACGCCCCAACGCGCCGCCCCGGCGATCGTCCGGCGCAGCAGGCAAAGGAGGGCAAAGAGAGCAGGCACGCCGCTACAACACGGGGCTCCCGGAAAAGTTACAGCGACCGCGGCCGGGCGCCCGGACGTACGGACCGCCGCGGCGATTCCAAAAAAGGCGCGCCCGAAACGGCGCGCCTTGCGTGGAGCCTTGGCCGGGCGCCAGCCCCGCCGGTCGCGCCCGGCCCGGCCGGCGACCCGCATTTTCAGAGGGGGCATCGAAACCGGCACGCAACGGCCGCGCAGGCAGCGCCGCGCCGTGTCGTAGCTCTCGTGGTACGCCCCGAGAGCGCGCGGGGGGCCTGATCGGGCAGGTTCCCGACATCCGCGCGCTGCCACGTGCCAGAGCGCTTGCCGTCGAAGACCCGGTTGCCCCCTGGTACGCGGGACCGAGCCGGGCGAAAAACCGCCGGCGGAACGGCCGACCCCGTTGCCCACCAAATCCTCACCGGCCGCGCCCGGCATGCGCCGCCGGTTCCCCGGGGAGACATCGCTTCAGCGACCGCCCTCGCGTGCGGTGGTCGCCGTTGCCCCGCGGCCACGCCTCGGCCGCCGGATAATCAGGGCCGCGGAGCCCGTTGCGCGCGCGATTCAGATTCGGGCCGATTACGGCGACGATCGCGTTCGCCGGCGGCGGCAGGCCCGCGCCTTGGCCGGCCCATTTTGCAATTGATGACAGACCGCGGCGTTCGGACCGGAGTCGTGGACCAACGGAAGGTGCTCCAACACCGGCCCGGTGGTCTCAACGTGGGCGACGTTGACGGCCCGCTTGGTGGTGCGTTGGTCCTGCACCGCCCTGCGGCCCAGCCCGTCTTTGAGCCCGTCGATCCGCGCGCTGGCGTCGCACGGGATGAGTTAAACGCTCTTGAACGTCTAGGCCGGTGCGGCGGCCTTGCTCACGGCGAGGCCCGGGTGCGAGGCGGCGCCGCGCGGGGTGATGGGGGCCGCCCCGGTGCCGCGGCTGCGGTCCGGTTCAGTCGCGCTGCCGCCCGGACCGGGTGGATGGGGGATATGTCATCGCCTGTGTGGTTGCGTGGGTTTCGAAAACCAGCCGGCCGCACCAGCGGTTCGGTTACGTTTATCGGCATGACACAAACCGCGGGACGACGACCGATGGCCGCTCCGGTCCGCCAAACTTATTCC
>CAJAYO010000844.1 GCA_903948415.1 uncultured Opitutia bacterium
CCGCAGGTCGGGCGGCAAGAGCAGCGGCGTGTCTCGGTCTATGTTTACGTATCGGGTCATATCCAATTGCATAGCAATTACTAGGCCAAGTATCCGGCTAAGTCCGACAAGCTGCTAGGGGCCGGGCGCGGCGGTGTTGACGAGCAGCGAATCGGCCGCGGTGGGCCCCCAACTCAGGCGGTAGGCGGTGGCTTTCTCGACGGGCGCGAAACGCACGGCGACGAGGGCTGCACTGCGCACGACCCCGAGCATGACGGGCGCGGCCGGCGGCCGGCCACCGTCGGGTGTGACGGTGAACTCGGCCGACCACGCACTGGGCGCGCGGCCGGTGGGCTCGCGGCGCAGCCGACCGTAGTAGGTCGTGCCGTCAACGAGACCGCGCACGGCAGTGGCGCCCTTCATGGTGACCGTCACTTTCTCAGTGTAGCGGCCGGGAGCGGTGCCGTATTCGAGGGCGAACGCGGTGTCGTCGGGCTGTTGGGAGTAGGCGATCCAGAAGCCGCCGGTGATCGGATAGGCGCGGACGATCGCGGGCGCGGAGGTGGCGGTGGGAGCGGGAATAGGGGCAAGGTTGCTGGTGCTCTGGGTCGCGAACTCGTGCGCGACGTAACCGGTGGGACTGACGAGGGTGACGACGAGGTGGTCGAACGGCCCCGGGGGCAGGCCGGTGAGTTCAAATTTGAGATCGGCGCTGCCCGGGGTGATGTCGGGCAACGGGCGAACCCCGCCGGCCAGCGTCGTGCCGTTGCGGGCGCGCCACTCCCAGAGCAGGTGGTAGCCGCGAAGCGTGAAGGCGGGAAACTCGTCGGCGCGGCGGGGTGAGAGGGTCGCCGTGGTGCCGAAGGCGCGGAGGGCCCGGACGGGGCTGTGGAGCCGGGCGACGTCGCGGGCGGCCTCCTTGGGTTGCCGCCATTGGTCGACGATACCCCACGAACGAAGTTGGCCCGGCTCGGAGCCGGCGTAGTCGCTGCGGTAATCGTTGAACGTCCAAAGCGCGACGCCGATGAGGTGGGGAAACCCGGCGAGCGTGGACCAGCGTTCGTCGAGCGCGGGGATGCGGGCGGTGCGTGATTCGCCGAACTGGCGCGTGCCGAATTCCGAAAGGAAGATCGGGCGACCGGGCCATTTGGCGGTGAGGGTGGCCACCAACAGGCCCGGATCGCCGCCGTAGGTGTTTTCGAAAATGAGATCGGAATCCGTGATGGGATCGTTGGCGGGGCCGTATTCGCTCCGGCCACCGGTGAAGCTGACGTAGGCGTGCAGCCGGTGCGGATCGAGTTCGCGGCGGGCGTAGTCGATCATGGATTTCACATAGGGGCGGTGGTGCAGGAGCTCGTTGCCGGGGCTCCAACCGATGATCGAGGGATGGTTGTAGTCGCGCTCGATCATCTCGCGGAGCCAGAGTTTGGTGCGCGGATTGTCGGCGACGACATTGGGGTCGCCCTGGCCCCAAACGGGAATCTCGGCGAAGATCATGACGCCCTTTTCATCGAGGTAATCGAGGAGGTTGGGCGCGCTGGGGGCGTGCATGATCCGCATGAAATTTCCGCCGTAGCGCTTCATGAGATCGACATCGAGGCGGACCAAGTGCTCGGGCTCGGTGTTGCCGTAGGCGCGGTGGTCGTGGACGCGGTTGAAGCCGACCAGGCGGACCTTTTCCCCGTTGAGGTGAAGGCCGTCGGGCTTGATCTCAACGCGACGGATACCGAAGCGGGTGCGGTGAGTGGCGGGGGTCGAGTCAGTCGGGGCCAGGGCCACCGTGGTCGAGAGGGCATAAAGTTCGGGCTGGTCGAAATGCCAGAGCCGCAGGGCGGTGGTGGGCACGGCGAGCCGGGCGCGGGCAAGCGTGGTGCCGGCGGCGGGGACGCTGACCACGGTCTCGACGCGGCCGACGCCCGGGACCTCGGTGGCGAGGCGGACCGAGGCGGGAGCGGCGGCGGCGTTTTCCAATTTATAATCGAGGAAAATCTCGGCGGTGCGGGTGGCGAGGTCGGGCTCGGCGCGGACGTGTTGGCGCACGAGACGCACGGCGTGGTGCGAGGTCAGCGTGACGCTGCGGCTGATGCCGCCCCAGGCCCACCAGGCACCGCGGCGAAAGGTGTTGTCGGCACGGACGGTGACGACGTTGGGCGCGTCGCGGCGCACCCGGTCGGTGATGTCGAAATCGAACGGCAGGTAACCGCCGTCGTGGCGGCCGAGGGAAACGCCGTTCACCCAGACCTCGGCCGATTCGTAAACGGCGTGGAACGTGAGGCGCACGCGGCGGCCGGTCCACGCGG
>CAJAYO010000845.1 GCA_903948415.1 uncultured Opitutia bacterium
GCGGCGGAGGCGGGGGGGGCGGGTGTGGTTTCGGCGGCGGAAAGCGCGGCGGAGGACAGGACCCAGAAGCACGGGCCATGGACCAAGGTGAGGCGCAGGGCGGGGAGGAGGCGGGATTTCATGGAGAGGGGGGTGAGAGGGCGAGGGGGGAGAGCGGGAGCGAAGGAGGGAAGGGAGGACGGAGAGGAGGGCTAGTCGGAGGTGAGGGCGGGGGCGATACAGAATTCGGGGGGAGGGGTGGAGAAGCTGAGCGTTGAGCGCTGAGCGTTGAACGTTCCAGAAGATGATTGGGTGAGGGCGCGGGTGGGGGGGCGCGTGAGGGTCTTGGGGTCGAGTTCGAGGAGGCGGACTTGGGTGGTTTCTCCGGGCTGGGTGAACGACATGACGACGCGGCCGTTGGGGCGGAGGGCGGCGCGGGGGAAGCCGCTGGAGCGGGCTTGCGAGCTGTCGGCGACGAGTTGGGGCGCGGAGAGTTGGCCGTCCGGCCAGAGGCGGCGCGCGTAGATGCCGGCGGCGTTTTCGGCGGTGCCCATTTCCATCCAGAGAATGAGGGCGGTTTGGTCGGCGAGCATGACGGTCTCCAAGCGGCCCATGGGCCGGCCGAGGTCGATGACGACGGAGTCGCCGAAGGTGCGCGCGGAGTTGGCGGAGGAGCGGGCATGGACGCGCGGGGTGCCGTGGGCGGCGGTGAACCAGGCGACGGCGACGGCGGGTCCGCGGGCGTCGGCGGCAGGGCCGTTGACGGGGCAGGCGGCGATTTTCCACGCGTCGTCGCGGAGGGTGGCCGGGGCGGACCAGGTGCGGGAGGCGAGGTCGAAGGTGGCGAATTTGTTGTCGCGGATTTCGTCGGCGGTGTGGCCGCGGTAGGCGGCGAAGACGCGGTCGCCCGGGAGGACGGCGACGGTGTTTTGGCAACAGGTGCAGACGTCGGGGTCGACGGTCCATTCGCCGAGGGAGGAGCCGTCGGGCGCGAGGAGGCGCGCGAGGAGTTTCATGGCGGGGGCGTAGGGGGCGGCGGGATCGCGGGCGGGGCGCGGGGTGGCGGGATCACGTTTGACGTTGGGGTCGCGCTTGGGGCGGGGGGCGGCGTGCGGGTCGCGGACGCGGGCGCTCTCGAGCCAGAGGGCGAGGGTGCGGCCCTGACTGAGCGGGGCGAGGGCGACGAATTCGTGGCCGAGGCGCGCGGGGGCGCGCCAGGTGCGGCCGGCGTCATCGGATCGCGAATACCAACCGTCGTAGCCGTGGGCGTCGGCCGCGGAGGAAGGTTTCTGAAACCACTGGGCGGTGAGGGCGCCGTCGGTGCCGACGGCGAGGGAGGCGAAGTCGGCCCAGTTTTCCATGAGGAGCGGGGTGGTGACGATCGCGCGGGGGGCGGAGAAGGTCGTGGCGCCGGGGGCGAGGGTGGCGTGCCAGAGGGTGCGTGCGGCTGGCTCAACTACGGGCGCGGACGTGGGTGCGGGGCCGTAGTAGGTGAGATGGAGCGTGCCGTCGGGGGCGGCGGTGAGGTTGGAGCAGTGAGCGTTGGCGGGGGCGGGGGGCGGGAGGACGGACGAGCTGAGCGTCGAGTGTTGAGCGTTGAGCAACCCGGAGGACGGAGCGGCGAGGGCGAGGGCGGGGAGGAGGAGGCGGAGGGCGCGTTTCATGGGTGGCGCGCGCTCAGAGGAATTTGAGGAGGTCGTCGGGGGACCAGGCGGAGCCGTCCTCGCGGTGGAGGATCTTGCCGTCGGTGCCGATGAGCAAAGTGGCGAGGGTGTGCTTGAAGATATTGTCGCCGGGCTCGGCGATGAGGCCGAACTGGGCGAGAAGATCGCGGATCGCTTTCTCCGGTCCGGTGAGGAAGGAGAAGTGGGTGGTGTCGATGCCGCGCGCGACGGCGTATTCTTTGAGGACGGGCGGGGTGTCGTAGGCGGAGTCGAAGGAGATGGAGACGAGCTCGAGGTTGGTGATCCCCCGCTTTTTGGCGGCGGTCTGGAGGGCCATCATCTTCGCGGTGGCGGCGGGGCACATGGTCGCGACGGGGCAGCGGGTGAAGATGAAGTTGAGGACGACGCGTTTGCCGCGGAACGTATCGAACGAGACGGCGCGGCCGTCCTGGTTGTAGAGGGTGAACGACGGGGCGGCTTCGCCGATTTCGCGGTACACGTTTTTGCCCCGGGTAAACGTTTCCTGGCGGAGGGCGAGGGCGGCGGCGGCGACGGCCTGGTCGGCGGGGGAGTTGAGGAGTTTGAAATCGGTGAGCGGGAAAATGCCGTCGACGGGCAAGCCCATCGTGGCGGTGAGGCGTTGGCCCTCGCGGACGGTGGCGAGGTCGAGGCCGGCGACGGAGAACTCCATCGTCATCGCGGGCATGTAGCCGGGGATTTCCTCGTGGTGGATGAGGAGGACTTGGCGGGGGCGATCGAGGCCGACGATTTCGCCGCGGATGGGGTGGACCGCAGCGGCGGTGGATGGGGAGGCGGTGGACGGGGTGGTCTCGGTGCGGGTGCAGGCGGTAGCGATGAGGAGAAGGAGGGAGAGGGGGACGCAGAGACGGAGGGAAACGGAGAAGTTCATCAGGAGATTTTTTTGACCACGGATTGCGCGGATTGAACGGATGGGGGCGGAGGAGGTCCCGCCTCTCACGAGGCGGGCTACGTGAGGGGCGGGAGAACGAGAACGATTACGAGGAACGCGAACGATTACGAGGAACGAGAATGAAGGTTTAGAAGGAGGTGCGGACGGAGAGTTCGGCGGTGCGGGGGTCGGCGAGGCGGCGCATGGTGGTGCCGGCGGCCGGCTCGTAGGTCTCGTCGAGGAGGTTGCGACCGCGGAGGGTGAACGTCATGCGGCGGTGGGTGTAGCTCGCGGAGGCGTCGAGGACGACGTAGCCGTCGGCGACGACGGAGTTGTTGGTGTTGCCGAAACGGTCGCTCACGTAGCGGGGGCCGCCGCTGAGGGCGAAGCCGTTGGTGAAGCGTTTCGCGACGAAGAAATTCGCGACCCATTCGGGGACGTTGCTCGGGCGCTGGCCGGCGCGGGAGATGATGCCGGTGCCGAGGTTCTCGTTGAAGTCGGCGAAGCTCGAATCGGTGAAGGCGCCGTTGAGTTCGACGCGCCAGCCGTCGCCGGGGGAGACGGCGAGGGCGGCTTCGATGCCCTGGGATTTTTGCGCGCCGATCTGCTGATTGGTGCGGATGCCGGTGACGGGGTCGGTCGTGCTCGTGAGGAGATCTTTTTTCAGGAGATCGAAGACGGCGACGGTGGCGTCGAGCTTGCCGCGGAGGAACGTGCCCTTGAGGCCGGCTTCATACTGCTGACCTTTTTGCAGGGAAAAATCGGCGCTGGTGGCGACGAGCGAGACGAGTTGCGTGACGGGCTCGGCGGCGCGGCTGAAGGAGGCATAGGCGTTGATTTCCTTGGTGAGGATGAACACGCCGCCGACGCGGCCGGTATAGGTGCGGTAGCCCTTCTTAAAGGTGGAGAATGGCGTCGGCGTGGCGGTGGTGTTGTTGGCAAGGGTGTCGCGTTGGAGCGAGATGTGGTCGTAGCGCAGGCCGACGACGGCGCGGAAATTCGACGTGACGTCGAAGACATCCTGGAGGTGAAA
>CAJAYO010000846.1 GCA_903948415.1 uncultured Opitutia bacterium
CCTGCACGGCGCGCGTGGCGGTGATCGCCCTGGGCGGCACGGGCGGGTGGTGGCAGCTCGCAGGCGTGCGGGGCCGGCATCCGGACGAGGCGGTGGACGGGGTGCGTTCGGTGTGGCGCGTGCTGGTGCGGTTTGCCCTGGTCACGCCGTTCGGTTCGCGCTTCGACCAAAGGGCGTCGACGTGGGGGGAGCAGGCGAACGCGATGACGAAGCCGTCGTGGTTTCAATCGTTGCAGCTGCAGGCGCTCCATCCGCTGCCGGCGCTGCGGGTGATTGCGTTCGTCGATCGCGTGCTGTTTCCGGCGATGAAGCGCGCGGGGTTCGAGCTGACGGCACTGCGGCGCCTGACGCTGGGCATCGGGTTTTCCGGACTGTCTTGGGTGGTGGTCGGCGCGATGCAGGTGGTGCCTGACGGCGGGCACGCGTTTTCGATCGCGTGGCAGGTGCGGCTTGATGCGCTGTCGACGTTGGGCGAGGTGCTGGTGTCGGCGACCGGCCTGGAGTTTGCCTACAGCCAGGCGCCGCAGGCGATGCAGGGCGTGCGGCTGAGTTTCTGGCTGCGGTCGGTGACGATCGGCCACGTGTGGGTACTCGTCGTGAATGCGGGTGTGCAAAACAACGCCGTCACGGGTTTCGTCGGGTCGACGGGGTTGGGCGTCACGGTGTTTCCGCGGTTTTTCTTCGCCGGATTCGCCTTCGTGGCCGCGCTCGTCTTCGGGCTGGGTGCGCGCAGCTACTGCGCGGTGGATCATTGCCGGAAGGCGTCAGGGGCGCGGCGGGTGCGGGCCTCACGGGGCGCGGGCGCCGGCGTCGTTGACCCGGGGGGACGGATGCCCGATCACTCACCGATGACATCGGAAGAACGCACCAAGAAGAATTATGAGCGACGCCCTTACCCGAGGACGGAGATCAACCTCCTCGTTGAGAAGGACACGTCGTTGCCGGCGTCGCGCTGGATGCAGGCGATCGGCCGGCCCGGGCGCCCCGCGCCCAAGCGGGTGCTCGTCGCGGGGTGCGCCACGGGGGTCGAGGCGTTTATTTTGCGGCGGCGCTGGCCGACGGCGGAGATTGTGGCGGTGGACTTCAGTCCGCGCTCCATCGCGGTGGCGCGGAAGCTCCAGCGGACGGTGGTGACCGGAAAGCCGATCACGTTTTTGGTGGCGGATCTGACGGACGGGAACCTCGCGCGCTCCGTCGGCGGGGAGTTCGACCTGATCACGTGTCACGGCGTCCTGAGCTACATTCCGGACCCGGTGCGGGTGTTGAAGAATCTGGCCCCGTGTCTGCGGGCGGACGGCGCGCTGTATCTCGGAGTCAACGGCGAGGCGCATCCGGCGACGCGGCTGCGGTCGTGGCTCGCGGGATTTGGTTTTGCGGTCGACGAGTTGCGGGACGAGCGGCGGCTGCGCGAGCTGCTGGGGCTGTGGGATGCGCTCAACGACGACGGGAGCGGCGAACTGGCGACGATGTCCGCGAGCTATTTGGGCGGCGATGTGTGCGGGGCGCATTTCAACAACTGGCCGCTGGCGCGGTGGCGGGCGGAGGCGAACGCCGCCGGCTGGGAGATCGCGGGGACGGATATTTTGCCGCTGGCGCTGCATCTGACGATCGAGCGGAAAGATTACCGGCCGCTGTATCCGGCCGGGGCGGGCGAGTTGGCGGCGCGACTCGATCACGCGCGGCCGGCGGGATTTCACCGGATCATGCTGCGGCGCGCGAGCGCGGGCGGAATGGATCTGGTTTTTACCGCCGCGCCGGAGCAACGGCTGCGGTGGACGGGCTTGTATGGGGTGACGATCGGCGCGGTGGCGGGGCGGAGTGCCGTGAAGGCCGTGTTGCGGTGCCCGATGTTTCACGTGCGCGTCGAGTGGACTTTGACGCCGGCGCAGGCCGCCAGCCTGCGGGCGTGGGTCGCCGCGGGGATTTCAGACGAAGGACAGCTGGCGCCTTGGAGGCGAACGCAAGCCGGGCGGGAGATGTTGTGGGTGTGGGTCGGGCTCGGGGCGGTGGCGGTCGATCCCGCCGCCGCGTCACGCGGGCGCGAGTAACGGCAGATCGAACGTGGCGCGGAGTCCGGCGGATTCGGGCGCGGCCGGGGTCAGGAAGAAGCGGCCGCCGGCCAAGTCCGCGGTGGCGCGGGCGATGGCCAGCCCCAGCCCGAGGCCCTGTTGCTCGCTGTGGTTGCGGTGGAATTGCTTGAAGGCGGTGACGTTCGCGCGCTGTTCCGCCGTCATGCCCGGCCCGTGGTCCACGATTTCGATCCGGTAGCGGCCGCCCTGGCACGTGCCCGTCACGGTGACGGGTTGGCCGGGGGGGGAGAAATGGAAGGCGTTGCCGACGACCTCGGCGACAGCGGCGGTGAGGTGCGCGTCGTAGCCCGGCACGTGGCCGGGATCGCAGCGTACGGTGAGGTCGGCGGTGCGCCGCTCCGCCTGCGCAGCCTGGGCGGCGCCGGCCGCGACGGATACGGCCGCCGCGCACCGGACGGTCCCCGCGGACGGAGGCGCGGCTTTCAGGCCCTCCAATTCGAAATAGAGCACCAATTTTTTCGAGAGCGTATGCTGCCGTTCGGCGCCGGCGCGGATGAGGCCGAGCAGGCTCTTGAGTTCGCCGGGCTCGATGGTGTCGGCCTCGGCTTCGATCAGCTCGAGTCCCCCGAGGACGCCGTTGAGCGGGGTCATCAATTCGTGGGACCAATTCGCGCCGACCTCGGTGCGGCGTTGGGTGAGGAGCTGCTCGACCCGGTCGCGGAGCGGCTGCTGGCGGCGGACGCGGGCGGCGATGGAGTCGAGGATGTCGCGTTCGGTAAACGGCTTGGTGATGTAGTCATCGGCGCCGAGCGCCATGCCGCGCCGCTGGTCGTCACGCTCCGCGCGGGCCGTGAGAAAAACGAAGGGGATATCCTGGCACGCGGGCAAACGGCGGAGGGCGGAGATGACCTCGTAGCCGTCCATCCCGGGCAAGCCGATATCGCACAAGATGAGGTCCGGGCGGTCGGCGGCGAGAGCGATGCCCTCGGGGCCGTCGCCGGCGGCGAGGACGGTGTGATCGTTGAGTTCGAGGAGGTCGCGCAGGGTGTCGCGGATGGACGGTTCGTCTTCGATGATGAGGATCTTCATGAGGAAAAGAGCGCCGGCAGCGGGGCGGCGGGTCTGGGGGCGGGAGCGGTGGTCGGGAGTTCGAACCAGAAGCGGGCGCCGTGGCCGGGTTCGCTCTCGACGCCGACGGTGCCGCCGAGTTTTTCGACGATGCGGCGCACAATGGAAAGGCCGAGGCCATGGCCGCCGGTCCGCGCGGTGGCGAGGCGGGTGAAGGGCACGAACATTTTGTCGCGCTCCTCCGCAGCGAGGCCCGGCCCCCGGTCCTGCACCCAGAAGCGGGCGGAGCGGCCATCCGGCGCGGTCTCGGCCCCGAGCGTGATGGGGTGGGTGGCGCCGCCGTATTTGGCCGCATTGCTGATGAAATTGACCCAGACCTCGATGATCCACGGCGGGTGGCCGAAGGCGGTGGGCCACGCGGCGGGCCGGTGGACCGTGGCGGAGTGGCTCTTGAGGAGCGTTTCGAGCCGATCGATGGCTTCGGTGGTGAGGGCGGTCATGTCGAGCGGTTGGGCGGCGACGGTCTGGCGGCGGACGCCGGCGAGGACGAGGAGGGCCTCGATGATGCCGTCGAGCCGGCGGGCGGAGGCGGCCGCCTCGCTGAGGTGGTGCCGCATGGTCGCCTCCTCGGTTTTTCCGAGCATCATGGTCGCGAGTTCGAGCCGGCCGTTGAGCGTGCAGAGCGGATTCTTGAGATCGTGGGCGACCGTGTGGGCGAACGCATCGAGTTCCTCAAGGAGTTCCTTTTTCTCCAGGCGGGTGGCGATGGAGCGGATCACTTCGTCCTCGGTGAAGGGTTTGGTGATGAAGTCGGCGGCGCCAAGTTCCATGCCGCGGCGCATGGCGGCGCGGTCGACTTTGGCGGAGATGACGATCACGGGGACGGTGCGGAGCGTGGGGTCCGTCTGAAAGGCCTGCAGCAACTCGAAGCCTGTCAGGCCCGGCATGGCGAGGTCGGTGAGGATGACGGCCGGATTTTCGGTGCGGGCCGCGGCGAGTCCGGCGATCCCGTCGGCGGCGGCGACGGTGCGGTAGCCGTTCAGGGTGAGCATATCGACGAGCGTCTGGCGGACCGCTTCGTCGTCCTCGATCACGAGAATGGTCGTGAGTTTGGGTTGGTTCATCGGGAGGGGGCAGGGTTCGGCAGAGGAGGAAGCTGGAGGGTGAAACGGCAGCCGATGCCCGTGGACGGTTCCAGGGTGATGGTGCCGCCCAAGAGTTCGGTCATGCGCTTGACGATGTTGAGGCCGAGGCCGGTGCCCTTGATGGTGCCGACATTGGAGCCCC
>CAJAYO010000847.1 GCA_903948415.1 uncultured Opitutia bacterium
TCCATCATCCACGTCGAGGGCGACTTGTTCTTCGGCGCGGCGGACATTTTTCAAGACGGCATCCGCCGCCTCGCCGAGGACCCCAACATCCGCGTGTTCATTCTTCGCATGAAGAACGCGCGACACCTCGACGCCACCACCGTGATGGCGTTGGGCCAACTGCTCGATTATCTGCAATCGCAAGGGCGACACCTGCTCATCTCCGGCGTCCACGGCGATGTCGCCGCCGTCCTGAAGCGCAGCGGTCTGGTGAAACAAATCGGCCTCGAAAACATGTTTCCCGCGGAGGAGAATGCGACGCTTGCCACCAAGAAGGCGCTCCAGCGCGCCCAGGCGCTCATCGGGGTGAAGCCGGAACTGCGCATCTACTATCAGCAGATGGCCAAGGCCGGCTGACCAACCAGCCGGAAAATCCAATCCCGCCCCTGAAGACCGTTTTCGCGCGCAGCGCACGGCTGCTCCCGCCTGCGGCCGGGTCGGCCCAAGGCGCTGTGCCGGTCGTGCACAAACTCGCTCCGGCGCTTCAGCCATAGATCCCCTTCCTAAATCCCGAGTATTTGGTCGATGCGTCGGTCGGATCCGCGAACGCCAAGCTCCCTCGGTTGTTTTTCGCCCCGGTGCCCCCGGGGTTGGTCAGGACAACCCGCCAATCAAAGCCCGCCCAACGGATGGCGGAAAAGGAATCGATAAATTTGAGAAAAGACCGTGCATCGTCGTCGTACCCCAGGGCCTGAAAACGGCCCGCGGGGAACAGGGCCTAGGGACCGCGGAGGATCTCAACCTCCTGCTCCAGCACGTGAAGCCGACGCGGCCGGTCGACGAGCGGAGAATCTATCTCACAAGCATTAGCCCGGGCGGATACGGCACGTGGGCTTGGGGCCCGCATGATTTGCCCCACTTCGCGGCGATCGCGCCGATTGTCGGCGGGACCGGCCGGGAAGGGGCCAAGGCGATGACGCCCGATTGTGCCCCATGGGACGCGGGTCGGGCCAGGATTCCTGTCGACGCGTTAGTCGGTGCCCCGGACACCACCGCTCCTCCGGACCGATCGGAACGCATGATCGCGGCCATTCCCAAAACCGGCGGCAAGGAGGCGAAGCGCGCGTTTGATCCGGAGGAGGGCCAGGGCGCCGGACGGGGGGCGTTGCCGATCCGGAATATTACGGTTGGATCGGTCGCCCAGAAGCGCGACGCGTCACCTCAACCCGCGGTGTTCACAGCCGGCCCTGGCACCACGCCCAGCAGACTCTGAGCAATTGCCCACCACCCCCTGAATGCGTCGGCGCCCCCCGCCATCGACCGTCGCCATTTCCTCCGCGGAATTGGCCTGAGTCTCGCACCACCGGCTTTTGATCGCCTCAACGTCGGATTCGCCGCCACCGCGCCGAAGTCCGATCCGCGGCGCTTGGTCTGCGCCGGCCATCATCGGGGCTTCCGGCCGGGCGGGTTTGCCCCCGACTTCGGCAGGGCGTTACTTCGCGCTCCGCGAGACGCTGGCCCCGTTGCGGGCCCATCCGGAAATTTCACCGGCTTCTCCCCTCTTGATCATGGCGCGAGGGGCGCAGCTCGGCGCCCACTGAAGTCCCCTTTCCCCAGCGCGGAGGCGGGTCCGGTCGCCGCGCGGGCCCCGTCATCCGCTTTTCAAGGTCCCAGCGCCACCTCGCCCAGCGCCGTGCGATCAGCCGGTGCGCCCCTCCGCTGGAGTCCGCGGCGGAGTCGGCTGGTGGCTGGAGGGTTTGGGCGGCCGGGCAAAAGGTCCGTGTTTGGCGCGAAATTCCCGCGGCGAAAGGCCGACATGGCGCCGGAACAGCTTGGAGAAATGATAGGCGTCGGCCAAGCCGACCGCCTTGCCCACCTCGGATATGGGCCGCGTCGTGCTAAGCAGGAGCTCCCGCGCCTCCTGCAGTTGGCGACCAATCACGTGCCCCTTGGCGGAAACCCCCAGATGGCGGCGAAACAATTTCAGCACATGCGAACGGCTCCGCCCGATGATCGCCGCCAAATCCTCAATGCGCGGCGCGAGGTGAAACCCTTTTTCCACGTGGACCAACAACCGACTCAACTCCTCCGGACGACTTTCACCGGGCTCGACGACCGCAGCGGTCGCACGCAAAACTTCGCGCACCAGCAGCAGCCCCAGCGCCCGCGCTTCCGCCTCGTCGCGCTGCGAGTGCAAAAACCAGCGGATCGTGTAGTCGATCAGCCGTCCCAGCGGTTCATCCGCCTCGGTACGCAATCGGACCGCACCTCCGCCCAACGGCCACGCCACGTCCCGCCGATCGGGTGAATCGAATGCGGGCTCGTTCTTCTCGTGGGGCACATTGGGCACCCATGGCGAACCGGGGCGATACCACGGCACCAAATGCACGTGGGCCGTGTACATCGGATCTTCCGCCGAGGGAAAATAGGTGATGCGCCGGTTCCACGGGAGGACGTAGACGTCGTGGGGCTCCAGCCGATGGCGAACGCCATTGACCTCAAACGCCCCATGTCCGCTTTTACACCAGAATAGCGCCCGACTCTGCACGCAACCGTTCGTGAAACTCTGCTGGGCGGCGAATTGAAACAGTCCAGCGCGGCAAACCGCCGGCGATGCGTCTGCCGGAGATGTCGGCCCCCAGCTCTTTTTGATCCTTCTTTGTCGCGACCGAGACACGGGATGCAAAACAACAAGAGTTTCCGCACTTGTCTATGGTTAGTTTCCGCCCCCATGCGGTATAGTGCTGCTTGGTTCTTACCCCAAGCAACGCTCGCCCACCTGCGTTTCGCCCCCCCCCTTCCCGTCCCATGAAATCCCTCAGCCCCAAACTGGTTCTGCCGTTCCTCCTCGTCGGAGCATCATTTTCCCTGCCGGCCCAACCGGTCGCGCAAAAACCTGCCGAAGCGGAGGCGACCATCGTCCTCTCCCCGTTCGTCGTCGTCACCGAAAACGAACAGGGTTATCGCTCACAGTTCACGACGGCCGGGAGCCGCCTGAGGACTGACCTCAAGGACCTCGCCGCCTCCGTCTCGATTTTGACCGAGGAATTCATGAACGACCTCGGGGCCAACGACGTCGCGTCCGCCCTCGCCTTCGTTTCCGGCGCGGAAAACGACTCCACCTACCACCAAGAGGGTCTGACCTTTAGCGGCGCCAACAATTACGTCGGCGGCGATTTCGGCGATAACAACAACCGCTCCGGCGAAGTCCGCGTGCGTGGTTTGGGCCGCGCCACCACCACGATCAATTACATCGAAGTCCTCGGCTCCACCGACCGCTATAACACCGATCGCTCGGAATTCCTCCGCGGCGCCAACTCCATTCTCTTCGGCCTGGCCGAGCCCGCCGGTCTCATCAACTCCTCGACCAAGACCGCGCGGCTAAACCGGAACGCGAGCAAAGTTGAAACCAAGATCGATGACCTCGGCTCCAACCGCGTGGTCCTCGACCACAACCAAGTCCTTCTCCAGAACCGCCTGGCCGTGCGTGGCGTCGCCCTGTACAACGACCAACAATACGCGGTCAAAACCGCCTTCCAACGCGACAAGCGTCTTTTTGCCACGGTCACCTACACACCGTTCACCGGCACGACCCTGCGCAGCTATTATGAGGCCCAGAATTCCACCGGTCGCCGCCCCAACTTCCGCACCGTGCAGGACAACGTCTCGGGCTGGTTGAACGCCTACAACACCTACGCGCCGCAAATGACCCCGGCGCAAGTCGCGGCCGCGTTCTACTGGGACGGCGGTCTCCGCAACCCCGCCAACACCGCCGGCACCCCGCCCGCCTCAATCGTCAGCCTCGCCGATGGCCGCACGGTCAACCTCGGCCTGATCCGCCGCGATCTCGATTCCTCGGCGCAAGGCACCGCCCTGCTCTACAGCCCCGGCCAATGGGATAATCCGCTGGACAACCGCGCGACCATCCTCAGCACCCGCAACAACACCGGTGCCGCCGCCAACGCCAGCCCCACCGCGAAGTTCATCCGCTCCGGCGATCCCCGGGAGAATACCGTCGGCTTTCTCGATCCGCAGGTGACCAACCGCCGCATCTTCCCCTACGAAACCGTCGAGATCGGCGCCCTGCCCGGCAACTCGCGCTGGGAGAACGACCACAAATATTACGTGAATCTTGAGCAGCGCATCACCCCGGACCTTTTCGTCTCGGCCGCGTTCCAGCACGAAACCCGCACCACCGAACAGTATTTCGCCGCGATCACCCAAACCAACCAGATCTCCCTCGACCTCACCACGCGCCTGCCCGACGGCCGGACCAACCCCAACTTCCTCCGTCCCTTCATCTATGGTCGCAACATCGGCGAATACGTCGACGCCTCATTGCAGAGCCTCGTGCTTCAGGCCAACTACGACTTCGATTTCGCCAAGAAAACCAAGGGCCTCGGCTGGCTCGGCTTCCACCGCTTTACCACCGTTCACACCCGCTCCGAGCAGGACCGTCTGCGCTACCAGTTTAATTATCAGTACGGTGACGACATCCCCGGCGTTCTGCCCCAGTCGATCGCCGGCAATTCCCAGGCCCGCTACAACATGCAGCTTTGGTATGTGGGGGATCCCGTACAGGTCGGCGACACCGGCCTCCGCTTCACCGGCTTCCCGTCCAACCTCGCCGCCCAAAAAGAGCGGTCCTACAATTACCAATACTTCGACGCGGCCACGAACACGTGGCAGCTCTCCCCCACCCAAATCACCTCCAACCGCTTCCTCCTCGTCAACGGCCGCACCTACACGATCAACAAAAACAACGGCACCGGTCTCTCCCTCCAGAGCTTTTTCTGGAATAAGAAAATCGTCACGCTCTTCGGCTGGCGCACAGACACCGTCGAGAACGTCCAGCGCAGTTTGATCAACACCGCCCAGGTCGCCCCCTTCCCGACCCTCCTAGGCAAGACCCGCGCCGACTACCGCGAGACCGGCTCGCTCTTCAAATTCGACCGGGCCACCGCCACCCAGAGCATCGTCTACAAAGCGCTCCCGTGGGCCCGCGTGTTCGCCAACGCCTCGGAGAACTTCGCTGCCTCCGCCCAGCGCCAGGACAATCTCTACCGCCCCGTCGATCCGCAGAACGGCCAGACCCGCGAGCTCGGCCTCGCCTTAAGCTTCTTCGACAACCGGCTCGACGTCCGCGTTACCCGCTTCACGTCCTCGCAAAAAAATGCCGGCTCCGGCGCCTTCGGCCAAGTGCCCAACAACCGCGTCAGCGCTTTCGAAGGTCGCCTTTACAACGCCCTGGCCCGAGACGGCCGTCTGGCCGAATGGACCACCATCGGAGAGTTCGGCAAGCCGAGCACCGCCCAATACGTCACCCCCAACGCCACCGCCGTCACGGAGTCCCGCGAGTCCAAGGGCACCTCCCTTGAGTTCTCCTATGCGCCGACCCGCCACTGGGACCTCGTCTTCAACCTCGATCAAATCGACAACCAGATCACCTCCGTCGGCAGTGAACTGGCCGACTTCTTCGCGGCCCGGGCCTCCTATTACCGCAAGTATTTTAACGAAGGCCTGATCACCAACGGCACCAACACCGCCGCGCGGGATTTCGCGGCCAATGTCGCGGCCGAGTATTCCGCCGGCACCGCGTTCGTCGGCACATCCAACCGCGGCGTCGCCGATTACCAATCCTCGTTCGTCGCCCGCTATAA
>CAJAYO010000848.1 GCA_903948415.1 uncultured Opitutia bacterium
CATCTGCTTGAACTGACCGGCCAGATACGGGGGCACGTCGGGATGGCTGCCGTCGAGATAGACCATGCCCAACGTCGTCATCATGTCGGCGTCGTTCGGATCGATCGGCTTGTTGCTGAAGGGGGAGAGCAGCCACTTGGGATGGGTCTTCCAGTAGGGATCGGTGGGATTCACCCGCAACGGACTGATGTGCAGCCCAAACTTCAGCCCCAGGTCGGTAACTTGGTTGGCGAGATCGCGGATGCCGCGGGGGAAGTCCGCGTTGACCACATAGGATCCGGGCTTCGTCCACCAGCCACCGTCGAGTTGGATGTAGCGATAGCCCGCATCGTAAAGCTCCGCTTTCATGAATCGCGCCGCCTTCATCACGTCCTCGGCGGTAACCTCGCGGTTATACGAATGCCACGAACTCCACCCGGGTTCGATGGAGCGCATCGGCCGGCCCTGCCGGACGCTTTCACCCATGATACGGCCCACCTCGTCCAGCACCTTGGTCGGACGTCGATCAGCCCAATATCCGATCAGCACGGGATCCACCTCAACCGGCCGACCCGGTCGCACCGCAATTTGTTCAAGACTCTCCGGACTGCTGCTGCGCACCGAAACGTGCAAGGCGCCGCCGGCGGTAGCGCGCCATGCAAAGGTGGTTGGCCACAGCTCGCCCTTCAGCGCCGCCAAGGCCAAGGTCTGGTTGCCCGCATCGTTCTGCAGCGTCGAAACCCAGAACGCGTCGCGCGGGTCTTCCTTTCTTTCCGCCCGAAGCTTGGCCAACTGGTCGAGGGTGAAGATCCGCCCATGATCCGGAGCCTGCAGGGACTCGACAAACACGGTCCAACCTTTGGCCGGATTTACAACCGAGAGGTTCGGGGCCTCGGCTTTTTTGGTCAGCATCCGCACACCGCCCAATTTGAATTCGGCCGATGCTTTGAGCGCCGCGGACACCACGGCATACGGCCGGTTGGAGGCGGTTTCGATCGTAAGGACAAACTCCTCCAACGGAGGCAGGCCTGAGCAACGCAGCACGTGCCGGCCATTTTCGGTCGACCAGACGCGGCGGGGAAAGGCGTCACCATAGATCCACTCCCCGTTCACTCTTAACGAGAAGGTGACGTCGGAGATTTGCGCAGCAGTGCCCCATTTCAGGGAATAGTCCGCGCCCGTAGCGGCAGGCTCAACCGAGGGCGTGGCTGCGCGGCAGGAAAGGGCGAGCGCGGCGCTGAAAAACGCAGACCGGAGGAGGGAATTGCGAAGGGACATGAGAGTTGAAATGAGATTTGAAGACTTAGGTGAACTCGAGCGGCAGAGTCTCCGCCAAGGATTCGCACGCGTTTGGCCGAACCTGGGCGCCGTCGGGGGATTTGAAAGTGTGGTGGATGCCCGCGTTCGCCAGAGTGTCGGACTACTTCTGCACGCCCTCGAATCCACGGTCCCGCCGACCGCAGCCGAGCCAGAGCCGTGTGCGGTTCTCGTTCGTCGACTTGGGATCAGCGGCGAGTTTGGCCGGCACGGCCGGACGACGGCGAGCGCCGGCGCTGAAGAGGCCCCGGGTGGCCGTCACTTTTCCTTTCGGTGAGACCGGCGGCGCGTTTTTCAACAGGGCCGCGCGATTCTCCTCA
>CAJAYO010000849.1 GCA_903948415.1 uncultured Opitutia bacterium
GATCGTAAGCGACAACCTGAGCACAGGCTATCCCGAGGAGAGCGGAGGCGATAGAGTGTCGGCGTGAGACTGAACGGAGACGAGCAATCAAACGCCTCGAGCCGCGAAACGCTGCGGGGTGAACTCACCTGCGGTGTGGTTCGTGGCGGCGGCGAGGCGCGGGAGCGCCCACGTGAGGTAGCTCCATTCGTTGACGCCCTGGAGTTTGCAGGTGCCGAGAATGGAGTAGAGGACAGCGGCGCGCCAACCGGCCTCGGGATGGCCGACGAAAAGGAAATTCTGTTTCCCAACGGCACTCGGGCGAATGCAATTCTCCACAGCATTGGAATCGATGTGCATGTGGCCGTGAGCAGGTTCGGCGTAGCGGGTCAGTTCCGGCCAGCGGGCGAGCGCGTAGTGGACGGCCTTGGCGAGGGCGCCTTGCGGCAGGACGGACGGATCGGCGGCCGCGCGGGTGAGGGCGAGGTGCAGCGGCACGAGCCAGGCGGTCGACCGAGTGCCGCGTGCCAGCGCGCGGGCCTGCGGGGTCGCCTCGCGCAGTTCCGCCTCGATGCGATAGAGGGCGCCGAGCGAAGCCAAGAAGGGCGCGGCCCGGTCGTCGCCGGCTTCGAGGGCCTCGACAAACGGTCGGCGGCAATGGGCCATGCAGGCCGCGTGGGTGATCCGCTGCCGCTCCGCCTCGGGCAGCATCCGCAGCGCCTTGGGATAGCCGGCGTAACCGTCGGTCTGGAAAATCCCGGTGAACTTGCGCAGGAAAGCGAGGGCGGGCTCGTGACTGCGCGTCAGTTGGAAATCGAAGACGACGCTGCGCTGCCCCGGCGCGAGGAAAGTCCACAGCCAGGCCTCCCGGGCTGCGCCCGGCCGGGCGGGATCGAGGACGCGGATGGGCGTCTCGTCGCCCTGGACGTAGCCGCTCTGCGTGACGGTTTTCTGCAGTTCGAGATAAACCGGGCGCAACAGTCCGGCCCCGTGTTCGACCCACTGGCCCATGGCTTGGCGGGTAAACCCCGGACCGAGCCGGTCCAGCATCGCGGCTTGGCGATAGAGCGGGATGGCGTCGGCATACTTCGAAAGCAGGACGTGGGCGATCAGGCCGGGCCCGACCTGGCCGCCGGGGATCACGCGCGCCGGCAGGGCCGCCAGCTGCGGCGGGCAGCTGTGCGTGGGGCTGGCATACACCGGACGGATGATCTGGCGGCGAAACAGTTTGCCGGGCTGGTAATCGACCTCGTCGGTGATCTCCTCCCGGATCTTGACCAACGCCGTGCCGTCCGCTGCGAGCTTCTGTGCCTCAGGCAGGTCGATGATGATCGTCTCCAACACCGGCAAGTCCTCCAGCCGCTGGGCCCGGCGCCCCGAGGGCGTCCGTGGTTTGCGCTCGACCGGCGCCGGGGGCGGTGGGGTGGCCAAGGCTTGGTCGGCCTCGACTGCGGCCCACGCCAAGGCCAGCTGGTTCGGATCGAGTTTTTCCGACGAGCGGCCGAAGTAGCGTTTGAGCAACGCCTGCAGCCGGGCTTTCGCGGCGTCGCGTTCCAACTTCGTCACGCCATGCGCCGCGCGCTCCGCCACCAGGAGCTTTTGGAGCTCCGCGGGATCGGTGGGCAGGGCGTCAATCATATATCCATGACATGGATACTATGACCGGCGGTCCCGCAAGCATTTTTCGAGGAAATTAGCGCCGCCAGTGTTTTTTCCAGCCACTCACTTCCAGCCCTGCGATCAGCGCCCACAATTGCACCGCGGTCAGCGGATCGACCGGACCGGCGGCCGGCCACGTCAGGCAGCCGGCGTCGAGCCGTTTGCTGCACAACCACCATCCGGTGCCATCATGCGTGAGCAACTTGAGCCGCGTGCGACTCTGGTTGCAGAACGCGAACACCCGACCGCCAAGCAACTCGGCGGTCAACTGCGTGCGCGCCAATTGGGTCAGGCCCTCGTAGCCGAGCCGCAGATCGGTCGCACCGGGCCGCAGAAAAACCTTCGTGGTGGGGCCGAGGCTTAACATCGATTCAGCTCTCGCACCAATTGCGCCGCCCATACCGGTGCCGCCGCCGCGAACAGTCGCACGGCGCCACCGTTCGTCATGACCTCCGCCACGGCGCCTTGGCTGACCGGCGCCGGCACCTCCACCAAGGCCGGACTCGGCGTCACCGTCTGCGCCGTTGGGCCCAGTGCGCGTTTCCAGCGGCCGAGACTCGACCGGGACACCCCGGCTTGGCGTGCGACCTCCTCCGCTCCCAATCCCCCCTTCGTCCATCGCGCCAACACTCGTGCTCGCTCATCCGCTCCCAGGTGCGGCCGGTGCGGCCGCGTTATCACCACTGCCTTGTCGTCATTCATCCCCGCCACTCTACACCCGCCCGACGAGCTCGCCTACGCTGTGGAGAAATTACCGCTTACGCTTGATCTGTCCGGACTGCACGGCGTGCGCCAGGATGGGGCCGGTGGTGGCGCGCCGGCCGACGGCGGGGAGAGCGGGACGTTGAGGCCTCGCGGCAAGTGGGCCGCCGCGACGGCCCGCGGCGGGCGCGGCGGCGGCTCAGCCGCCGGCGAACAGCCCGCGCATTTCGTGCAGATAGCGGGGCACGGCGACGGCAGCGTCCTCCTTGGCCTCGTATTCCAACGCGACCCAGCCCTGGTAGCCGCCGTCGCGGAGGAGTTGCGTGAAGCGCTTGAGGTCGGCGGGACGCGCGCTGGGCGCCGTGCCCTTGATTTCGGTTTTGAACTGCACGTTGACGGCGTAGGGCACGCACTCGGCGAAATCTTTATACGGGTCGTCGGTGCGGAAATTTCCGGAGTCGAGGTTGATGCCGACCCACGGGCTGCGGACGGCCTTCACCATGGGGAGGAGCGTGGCGGCGCTGCCGATGGAGTCGTGGTTTTCGAGCCCGAGGAACACGCCGCGCTGGCCGGCATAGTTACCGCACTCTTCGAGAGCGGTGATGACCAGTTTGTCGGCTTCGGCGCGGTCGAAGCCCTTGGGCGCGACGCCGGCAAACACGCGGATGTGGGGTGCGCCGAGGAGCGCGGCGCGGTCGATCCACTTTTTGGTGGTGGCGATCTCCTCGTCGCGCTTCGGGCCTTTGGGATGGGAGAAATTGTTGCCGATGGCGGTGCCGCTGATGGCGATGCCCCGGAGGAAGCAATGGCGCCGGAGTTTCAGCAGGTAGTCGTCGCTCTCCTCGGCGAAGAAGTAGCTCGTGAGTTCGGCGCCGTCGCAACCCTGCGCGGCGCAGTAGTCGGCAAAGCGAAACAGGTCGGTGGCCTTGCCCGGCGGGACCTTGGCGTTGGGCTTGCCGCGCATGAGCGGAAAATTCTCGCGAAACGAATAGGCCGCGAGACTGAGCCGTAGGCGCGGGCGGCCGGCGCGGCCGAAGGGCTGGGCGGCGGGCGTCGGCGCCGTGGCGGCCGTTGACGAGAGGGGGGCGGCCGCGGCGGCGAGGCCGGCGGCGGTGAGTTGGAGGAAGCTGCGACGGGTGACGGGTTGCATGGGGGAGGAGGGGGGAGTGACGGAGAAAGACGAAGGCGGGGGGCGGGCGGTGCTATTTTTTCGCCTGGGCGCGCACCGCGGTAATCCGGTCGGTGGAGGTGAACACCTCGAACAGGCTGCCGTGGTTTTGGTAGGCGACGGTGCGGCCGGTGATCCGGCGGCCGAGAGAAATGACCCCGCTGCCGGTGGGTTGGGCGTGTTGGTCGACGCGGCCCTTGCCCAGCACCTGCTCGATCGCGGCAGGTTCGAGACCGGTGTCGACCAGAGTGCGGCCTTCCGCCGTGAGGGTGGAACCGAAGAGATCGATGGCGCGGCCCGCGGAGTCAAAGGTGACCGTGGTGTCGCGGGGCGCGGGCCAACGAAAGGTCGGCCGCGGGCCCGCGTCGAGTTGTTGGACGGGTTCGCCGCGGAGGCGTTTGATCTCCGCGAGGGTCTGGCCGGGGCGCACGCCGTCGATTTCCCACGGAGCCGTGCCGGTGTAGCGAGGGTAGGCGGAGGAGAGCGTGAGGTCGTTGGCCTCGCGGTAACAGGCCGTGAACGCGAGCAGCCCCGCCAAGCCGAGGCCCCGCGCGATGAGGCGGGGCGGGGACCTCGCTGGGTTGGGGGTGGTCGATGGGGTCATATCACGGAGGCGGTGCGACGCAGGGCCAGCATCGTGAAGAACGCGCCGGCGAAATCGACGGTTCCGCGCCAGGCGAGCGGTGGCGGGGCCAACCGGAGCCGCGCCAGCGTGCCGAAGGCGAACACGCTCTGCGCGGCGGAGTTCATGGCGGCAGGTTGGGGCAGGCGGAAAGGAGAGTCACGGCGGAACGCGAAGGCGGCGCTGGGCGGCGGGGGAGGGAAAGCGGTGAGGCTTGGACAAGAGATGCGCAGCGACGCGGAGTGATCGGGGTTATGGTCGGGCCCAACCCAATCCCCCGATGAAAACAAACGTTGGTTCCTATGATGCCGGAGTAAGATTTGTGATCGGCTGCGGCGTGCTGTTTATGAGTGTCAACGGCTGGGGCTGGTGGGCGTTGCTGGGTCTGATCCCGATCGCGACGGCGGCGTGCGGCTTCTGTCCGCTGTATCGGCTGATCCACGTCGATACGGAGGCGTGGGAAGAGGCGTATGAGGCAAAACATTCCGATCATTCGCCGGGAAAGCATTAGGCCGTCGGCGGACGGGAACGTGGGCCGGCCGGTGCACGGACAAGTGCGGGAAGGCGCGGAGCGTCGGTCTTGGCGCTGATGCGCGACCTCGGTTGACCGCCCTTGGGTCGTGAAGCGCGCGCCGGGTTTTCGTGGGCCCGCTGAGCGAAAGGGGAGGGCCATTTCATGGGAGGGGGATTCGGGCGCAGGTGGCGCCGGTTCGAGGAGGTCCAGGGCGCGCGGCAACCCATCGACGAGGGCGGTCTCGTGGGTGGCGAGGCGCGCGGTGAGTTTTTTCGAGCGTGGCGAGCTTGCGCGCGAGGCCGCGGGGCTCTGTGGCGGGGACGAGGGTCGGGTGCCGGCGGAGCCGAACGGGCGCGTATCTCACTTTTCTGCAAGCGCCGCCCGAGGTGGGCCGGCGGCTCCGCGGGCGGCGGATTACAGAGAGAGGCGTGGCCTGCGGAGCCGCGCGCGGAGCGCACGGCGGCCACCCGGGGACACCGGACCCTGCACGGCACGGAGATGCGCCCGCGAACGGGCGCGGCCGGTTTGCCGCCTCGACAAGCGGGCGCCGTGGTCCTGAATGGCTCCGGTCGTGCCAGCCAACCCTCCAGTAATTTTCCCATGAAAACTTCCGGTCGCGTCTGCCGTGTTCTGCCTTTTCTCCTGTGCGCGCTGCTGCTGGGGGCGACCACCGCACCGGCGAAGTCCGATTCGGAGAAGGCGAAGAAGGAAATCCGCGCGATGCGCGACA
>CAJAYO010000850.1 GCA_903948415.1 uncultured Opitutia bacterium
GGGGTGACGGCGCGGACGGCCAACGCGGTGGATGTCGCCACCTCGGGCGGGGAAGTGGTCGCGCGGCGCTCATGGGGCGCACTGGACGTGGTGCTCGGCTACACCGGTCTGTCCAAGGAGGCCGACTACCGCGGGGCGGCGGTGGACGCCAGTTTTTATGCGCTCAACTATGCGCGGCACCGGTTGACGGCGGCGTTTACCGTGCGGCTGGGCCACGGGGTTGAACTGCGAATGTACAACGTGGCGCGGTTGCAGGCGGACAATTTGCTGCGCGTCATTGGGGGCGACGAGGCGGTGATGAGTTCCCTCGGCCTCGTCTATCGGCCGGCGGCCCGGCGCGGGGTGGAGTTTTCCGTCTTGGCGGACAACCTGTGGGACAGCGACTTTCAGGCGGTGCCGGCGGTGCCGGCGGCGCGGCGGCAGGTCTCGGTCGGCGCGGGCTACGCGTGGTGAGTTTTGCGGTTTGACATCGGGCGCGCGGGGCGGGTGTTTCGCGGGATGTCTGCAAACCCGTTTCTCGATCCCTCGTTTCACATCCGTTGGTCCGCGCTCCGGCCGGAGCTCGTGGGACCCGCCATCGAAGCGGCGCTCGGGCAGGCCAAGGCGGCGGTCGACGAGATCGCCGCGAGGGACCATGGTGCGGTGAGCTACGCGAACACGTTTCTCGCGCTGGAACACGCGACGGAGGAACTGAACATGGCGTGGGCGAAGGTCACGCACCTGCAGTCGGTGGCCGACTCGCCGGCGCTGCGCGAGGCGCACAACGCGATGCTGCCGTCGGTTTCGGCCTTCTCGGCGGGGATTCCGCTGAACGCGCAGTTGTGGGCGGTCCTGAAGGCGGCGGCCGACACCGCGGGGGTGCGGGCGCTGACGGGAATTCACCGGCGGTTTGTGGACGAGACGGTGGCGGATTTTCGGCAGGCGGGGGCGGATCTGCCGCCGGAGCAACGGGCGCGGCTGGAGGCGTTGCAGACCGAGCTGGCGCAGCTGACGCAGAAATATTCCGAAAATGTGCTCGATGCGACAAATGCGTGGCAGTTGGTGGTGAGCGACGAGGCGCGGCTGGCCGGGCTGCCGGCGCACGCAAAGGCGGCAGCGCGACGCGGGGCGGAGGCGAAAGGGCTCGCGGGCTGGCGCTTCACGCTGCACATGCCGTCGCTGGAGCCGTTCATGACGTATGTGACGGACGAGGGGCTGCGCCGCGAGATGTGGACGGCGTCGGCGGCGGTCGGGGCCCGGGCGCCGCACGACAATGCGCCGCTGATCGGGCGCATCCTGACGTTGCGGGCGGAAAAAGCCGCGCTGCTGGGCAAGGCCCATTTCGCCGACCTGGTGCTGGAGCGGCGGATGGCCAAGACGGGCGCGCGGGCGCTCGCGTTTATCGAGGACATGGAGGCGCGGGCGCGCCACGCGTTTGGGCGCGAGTGCGGCGAGTTGGAAGCGTTCAAGGCGCAACAGACGACCGGTCCGGTGGGACGGCTGGCTCCATGGGAGATGCTGTATTGGGCGGAGAAACTCCGGCAGTCGCGCTACACGTTCGACGAGGAAATCCTGCGGCCGTATTTTCCGATGGACCGGGTGATCGCAGGCATGTTTGAGCTGGCGGCGCGGATCTTCGGGCTGCGGGTGGTGGAACAGGCGCCCGGCGAGGTGGAGGGGTGGCACCCGGAGGTGAAATTTTACGACGTGAGCGATGCCCGGGGCCGGCACCTGGGTTCGTTCTATGCCGACTGGTATCCGCGGGAGTCGAAACGCGGCGGGGCTTGGATGAATTATCTCATCACCGGCGGACCGCGACCCGACGGTTCGCGCGCGCCGCATCTCGGACTGATGTGCGGGAACATGACACCGCCGAGCGAGGGGAAGCCGGCGCGGTTGACGCATCGCGAAGTCGAGACCGTGTTTCACGAGTTCGGTCACCTGTTGCATCACCTGCTCGGCGAGGTGGAAATCAAGTCGCTCAACGGGGTGAATGTGGCGTGGGACTTCGTCGAGCTGCCGTCGCAGATCATGGAGAACTGGACGTGGGAGCGGGAGAGCCTCGACCTTTTTGCGCGCCATCACGAGACGGGGGCGGCGATTCCGGAGGAGATTTTCCGCAAGCTGACCGCGGCGCGGAATTTTCGCTCGGCGTGTGTGACGATGCGGCAGGTGTCTTTGGCGAAGATGGATCTGTTGCTGCATGTGCGGACGGCGGAGTTTGCGGGCGAGACCGATGTCGAGACGAAGGCGCGGGCGGCGGTGGCCGAGTGTCTGGTGCCGACCGAGCCGCCGGCGCCGACGGTGGTGAAGAAGTTCACGCACATATTTTCCGATCCGGTGGGCTATGCGGCAGGTTACTATTCCTACAAATGGGCCGAGGTGCTCGATGCGGATGCGTTCACGCGGTTCAAGCGGGAGGGCGTGTTCAACGCGCGGGTGGGCGCGGAGTTGGTCGAGAAGGTGCTGAGCCGGGGCAATTCGGCCGATCCCGCGGAACTGTATCGGGCATTCATGGGTCGGGATCCCGACCTTAACGCATTGCTGCAGCGCAACGGGCTGATCCCGGGGGGCTGAGGTGGCGGGCGGTCCTGCGAAGGATTCATGCGCCGTCGATTTCTGAAATTATTTTTGATGCTGGCAGCCGGGCTCGGTTTGAGTGCGGCGGCTTTGCCGTGGTGGCTGGGGGCGGCGTTGCGTTCGGGCGGTGCGTCCCGCGGTCTGACGTTCGAGCGTTATGAACGGGTCGGCTACGGTCGATTTGCGCTGCACGGGGCCGAGGTCAGGACCGACGGCGTGCGGGTGGCGGTGGCTCGACTCGAGGCCGACACGCCACTGGTGGGGTGGTGGCGACGCGGGGAAATCGTCGCGGGAGCGTGGACCGTCGACGTGACCGAGCGCGCGGCGGAGGCGGGCGCAGGCCCGACCCCGCGCGGTTGGGTGCCGTTGCGGGCGCGGTTGCAGGTCATTGCGGGGCAACTCGGCCGCTGGGCGCCCCGCGCGACCGCACAGGCGGGCGTGGTGCGTTGGCCCGGGACCGAGTTGACGTGTGGGTCGGTGGTCTGGGCGAACCGCGAACTGATCGTGAAGGATTTGGCGTATCGCGGCCTGACGGCAGATGCGGCGCTCGCGTTTCCCGCGGATGAGGTGCGGCTCGGATTGCGGGGGGCCGAGGCCGCAGGAAATTTCGAGAGCCGGGGCGCCGAGGTGTCCGGTGCGTTGGTCGTGTGGGAGCAACATGCGTCCCTGCGAGCGCGATTTGGCGGCCGGGGTTGGTGGCCGGTCGATGCCGCGCTGGAGGCGGAGAACTGGAATGTGCCGGGAGCGCGGTTGAAGCTCGGCGACGCGTTTACCGCCGTGCGCGCGCGCGGAAAAGCGGAGTGGCGCGAGGGCCGTTTTTTCGCGGACTTTTCGGCGTCAGGCGAACCGATCCCCGGGCAAACGGTGGCACCGCTGGAGGTGATGTTGCGCGGGCAGGGCGACGCGGAGGCGTTTACGGTAGAGACGTTGCACGCGACGCTGCCGGGCATCGTGGCGCGATTGAGCGAGGCCGTCACGGTGGAGCGGAGCGGGAAATTTCGGCAAAGCGGAGCACGATTTACAGTGGAGGCCGATTTGGCCACGCAGCCGTGGTTCGCCGCAAAGGGTGCGGTGAGCGGCGAGGCCCGGCTGGTGACGAGTGTCGGTCAGGCCCCGGTGGTGGAATTTCAGCTGAGGGGGAGCGAGGTCTCGTCCGCCGGCTGGGAGGCATCGTCGATCACGGCGAAGGGAGATTTCGCCTGGCCGCGGGTCCGGGTGAGCGCGGGTGCGATCACGGGCGCGGCCGGGGAGCGTCTGGTGGGGCGCGGCGGTTGGGATTTTGCGACGAAGGAAATCCTCGACGCGGCGGCCGAGGGAGAAATCCGGCGCGCAACGATCGAGCGCTGGGTGCCGGCCGGCGTGGGGTTCGATGCGGTCGCGCTAAAGGCAACGGCGGCGGGGCGGCCGACGGATCTGGTGCACACGGGGCGCGCAGAGGCGACGGGCGTGACCTTTTCCGGGGTGAATCCACTGGGTGTGAAGGTGGCATGGTCCGGGCGGGGCGCGGCGCTGGAATCGTTGGGCGTGGAAGCGGCGGCGGGTACGACCGTGGTTTCAGCGGGGGGCGCGGTGAAGGACGGGGCGTGGCGGTTGACAAAATTTGCCTGGGCGCAGGGCGGGCTGGAGCGTCTGCGTTTGACGGAGCCGGCGACCATCCGGTGGCGGCCGGGCGTCGTGGTGGAAGGGTTGCACCTCAGAGGGGCGGAGAGCGCGGTCGACGCGTCGCTCGAGTGGGGCGAAACGGGGCGGGTGGAGCTGGGGGTGAAGAATTTTTCCTCGGCGTGGTTGGGCGAGCTCGGGGTGTGGCGCGGGCCGGCCTGGCGGATGGATTCGCTGACGGCGAAAGGCACGTGGGCGCGGGGACCGATGACGTTTGCAGTGAAGAGCACGGCGGCGATTGAGGTGGGCCAAGGGAAAAGCGCGGCCGTGTCGGCGGCCGTATCGGGCGACCCCAGCGGCGTGCGGATCGAGGAACTGAGGGTCATGGAGGACGGGGAAAGCGTGGTGCGCGTCGTCGGCCGAATTCCGGTGCGCGTGAGTCCGGCGGCGACGCCGGTGACGAACTTCGAGCCGGAGGGGGCGCTGGCGCTCGACGTGACGACGGTGCCGAATGCGGGGTTTTGGCGCCAGTGGGCGGAACTGACGGGCATCGAGGCGCAGGAGCCGGAGGCGTCGGCACAGGTGAGGGGCACGTGGGCGCGACCGCAGGGGACGTTGCACGTGAAGGCGGCGCGGGTCTCGGTCGATGCCGCGCGTTTCAAACGCCCGATGCCGACCGTGGAGGCGCTCGACGTGGAAATTGGGGGAACGGCGGGCGAGGTGCGGCTCGAACGGTTGACGGCGCAGGTTGAGGGGCAGGCGGTGCGGGCCAGCGGGCGGGTGCCGGTGGGCGAGGGGAAGTGGCGGGGTTTTCTGGCGAGTCCGCTGGCGTGGCTGCGGGACGGGGCGGAGGGAC
>CAJAYO010000851.1 GCA_903948415.1 uncultured Opitutia bacterium
CGGCCGCCCGCTTGCTGGCGCGTTTTCGTAGGCCGCCAGCTTGCTGGCGCGTTTTCGTAGGCCGCCAGCTTGCTGGCGCGTTGTCGGAGCGCGCGCCAGCGCGCTGACCTGCCGCCGACCAACTCCTTCCGGCTGAGCCCCCGGCCGGGCGCCCGCATCACCCGACGGTGGGGCCTTCGCTCGCACGGGGCGGTGGTCGCCCCCGCCGCATCCACCGCCGGCCCGTCCTGATATTTCTGGGACATCCACGCCGGCGTTGACGCCGGCGCCCCCGCCGCCCGCCTCGCCGCACGTCCTCCGCCTCCGGCCATGGCTCGGGATTCTCATCGCCACCGTAAAAGATCTTCGGGAGCTTGGGCGAAATCATCGTCATGCGCGCCGTCATCCAGCGAGTCAGTGAAGCCCGGGTCAGAATTGCCGGCGCCACCGTCGGTGAAATCGGCC
Organism: uncultured Opitutia bacterium; assembly: GCA_903948415.1. Lineage (GTDB taxonomy): Bacteria > Verrucomicrobiota > Verrucomicrobiia > Opitutales > Opitutaceae > GAS368. Next base: position 445 of record CAJAYO010000851.1, read on the forward strand.
CCGGCCTCCTCGTCCTCCTCGGCCTCGCCCCCGCCGACACCGACGCCGATGCCCAATGGCTCGCCGACAAGATCGCCAAACTCCGCATCTTCCCCGACGCCGAGGGCCACATGAACCGCTCCCTCCTCGACCTCGCCCCCGCTCCGGTCTCCGACCTCTTGGCTCTCAACTCTCAGCTCTCAGCTCTCAACTCTCAGCTCTCAGCCCCCACCGCCCTCGTCGTCAGCCAGTTCACCCTCTTCGCCAGCACCCGCAAAGGCACCCGCCCGTCCTACAACGACGCCGCCAAACCCGACCTCGCGATCCCGCTCTACCAGACCTTCTGCCGCCTCCTCTCCGCCGCCCTCGGCCGCCCCGTCGCCACCGGCCAATTCGGCGCCCTCATGGCCGTCTCCCTCGTCAACGACGGTCCCGTCACCCTCATCATCGACTCCCGTCTGCGCGAGTAACGCACCGGCCCCTCCGCCCGCATGGTCGCCTTCGAACACGCCCTCATTCTGCTCCTGCTGATCGCCAGCCTGAGCGTCGTCGGCCGCTGGCTGCCCTGGCCGCCCCTCATCACCTATCTGCTCGGCGGCGTCGGCGCCGCCCTCGTGCCCGCCTTTCCCCGCCTCGAACTCGACCCCGGCTTTTTCTTCCTCTGCTTTTTACCGCCCCTGCTCTTCGCCGACGGCTGGCTCATGCCGCTCCGCGAATTCGTCCGCGCCCGCCGCTCGATTCTCACCCTCGCGATCGGTCTCGTGATTTTCACGACGCTCACCGTCGGCCTGGTCGCCCACTGGCTCGTGCCCGATCTGCCGCTCGCCCTCGCCTTCGCGCTCGGCGCCATCGTCTCCCCCACCGACGCCGTCGCCGTCAACGCCATCACCGCGCGACTTCGCGTCCCGGCGCGCCTCACCACCGTGCTCAACGGCGAGAGCCTCATGAACGACGCCACCGGCCTCGTCGCCTTCAAGTTCGCCCTCGCCACCATCGTCGCCGGCGGCGGTTTCTCGCTCGCCCGCTCCGCCGGTTCCTTCGCCCTGATTTCCCTCCTCGGCTTCGCCATCGGCCTCGCCGTCGGCTACGGCATCGGCCGCCTGCGCGACCTGCTCCAGCACCTCCGCGGCGGCGATCCGCCCATCGAGATCACCTTGTCGCTCCTCACCCCGTTCGCCGCCTACCTCGCGGCCGAATCCTGCGCCGTCTCCGGCGTGCTCTCCGTCGTCGCCGCCGGCCTCTACTCGGGCTGGCGCGATCCCGTGCGCATGACCGTCGAAACCCGCCAGACCACGTTCGCCGTCTGGGGCCTGCTCCTTTTCTGGCTCAACGGCATCGCCTTCGTCCTCCTCGGCCTGCAATTCCCCGGACTCCTCGCCGCCGTCAACGGCCACTACCCCGCCGCCCAACTTCTCGGCTTCACCGCCGCCATCACCGGTACCGCCATGCTCGCCCGTTTCGCGTGGGTCTACGCCGGCGTGCATCTTCCCCTCCTCGCCTCCAGCGTCTGCGCTCAACCCGCCCGCCGCGCCACCGCCCTGGTCCTCGGCTGGGCCGGTATGCGCGGCACGGTGACGCTCGCCGCCGCCCTCTCCATCCCCCTCCTCCTCCCCGACGGCACCCCGTTCCCCGGCCGCGACATCGTCATCTTCCTCGCCTTCGGCGTCATCGCCGTGACCCTCCTCGTCCAAGGCACCACGCTCGAAGCCCTCATCCGCCGCCTCGGTCTCCGTGAAGACGATACGCGCGCCCGCGAAGACCGGCTCGCCCGCACCACCGCCGTCCAAGCCGGCCTCACCGCCCTCCTGGCCCTCAAACCCACCGCCATCACGCCCGAACAAAGCGCCGCGCTCGGCCATGTCGTCGGCGAGTACGAACTCCGCCTCGCCACCGTCGAAGCCGCCGGCGAAACCCGGGCCAACGCCCTCCATCGCCGCCGCGCGTCGCACGGCTACCGCTCCGCCGCCCTCCAGGCGGAACGCCACGCCATCGACGAACTCTGGCGCAACGCCACCATCGCCGACGAAGTCCACCGCCCCCTCCAACAACTCCTCGACCACGAAGAGTCCCTCCTGCGCGCCTCCGCGCCCGCCGCCAAGCCCTGATTTCCCGCCTCGGCTCCCCTGCCCCCCGGTACCCGGCGCCCCCTCCGCCTCACTCCCCCACGGTTGGCCCGCATCCATCACACTTCCGCGCAGCGACGTCTTTGCACCGAGCCCCCCCGAGTTCCGCCACGCCCGCCGCAGCGCCCTGCCCGCGGTCTTCCTCTGTGCAGCTCCGTGACGTCTCTGTGCCCTCGGTGACAAAAATAATTCGTCGGGCGAGTGTCAGGCATGCGGATGAGAGGTTCCCTGGTGCTTGAAGCTTTCATCCACCCCGCCCTCCACCTTTCCTCTCCCCATGCTCCCGCGCCTCCCCCGCTCCGCCCCTGTCTTTCTCTTAACCTTTCTCTTTCTCGCCTCTGCTCGCTCCGCCCTCTCCGCCACCGCCGCGACGCCACCCTCCGCGCCCCCCGCCGCCGCGGACCCCAACCTCGCCTACTTCCGCGACCTCGCCGAGACCCGCAACTACACCCTCGGCCGCCCCGTCGCACCGAAGCTCACCCCCGACGGCAAACACGCCCTCTTCCTCCGCTCCGCCCCGCGCGACCCCACGCTCAAACTCTACGAACTCGACCTCGCCACCGGCCGCGAACGCGAACTCCTCACCCCCGCCCAGCTCCTCGGCGACTCCGCCGAAAACCTCTCCGCCGAGGAAAAAGCCCGCCGCGAGCGCGCCCGCCAAAGCCTCAAGGGCTTCACCTCCTTCCAGCTCTCGCAGGACGCCACGCGTCTCCTCGTCACCCTCTCCGGTAAACTCTACCTCGTCCACCGCGCCTCCCTCCGTGTCACCGAACTTCCAGGACGCGGCTGGCTCGATCCGCGCTTTTCACCCGACGGCCGCTCCATCGCCGCCGCCGGCCCCGACCGCGAACTCCACGTCATCGACCTCACCGCGACGCCGCCCTCCGCGCGCGCCGTCACCGCCGGGGCCACCGCCACCCTCTCCCACGGCACCGCCGAATTTGTCGCCCAGGAAGAGATGAGCCGCCCGCGCGGCTTCTGGTGGTCCCCCGATTCCCGCGCCCTCCTCTATCAACAGACCGACGAGTCCGCCGTGGAAAAGCGCTACATCGCCGACGCCCTCCATCCCGCAACTCCCCCCACCTCATTCTTCTATCCCCGCGCCGGCACGCCCAACGCCACCGTCCGCCTCTTCCTCGTCCCCCTCTCCCCCGCGCCCACGCTTCCGCCTCCCCTCGCCCTCCCCTGGGACCACGCCGCCTTCCCTTACCTCGCCCATGTCGTCTGGCAGAAAAACGCCCCGCCCACGATCCTCGTTCAAAACCGCGAACAGACCGACCAGCGCCTCCTCGCCGTCGACCCCGCCACCGGCACCACCACCGAACTCCTCCGCGAAACCGACGCCGCCTGGCTCAACCTCGACGACAACGCCGCCGGCTCCACCGGCGAGCGCCGCCCGCCGCTCTGGCTCGACGACGGCGAAAGCTTCCTCTGGACCACCGAGCGCCGCGGCACCTGGCAGGTCGAACTCCGCGCCGCCTCCGGCGCCCTCCTCCGCGAAATCACCCCCACCACCTTCAATTACCGCGGCCTCGTCGGCATCGACGAAGACTCCGGCGCCGTCCTCGTCCGCGGCGGCCCCGACCCCCGCGAGGTCCACTTGTGGTCCTTCCCGCTCTCCGGCGGAGGCAAAGGCCTGCCCCTCACCCGCGCCCGCGGCCAGCACAGCGCCACCTTCTCCGCCGAGGCCCGTCTCCTGCTCCGCACGACGGACCTCTTCGACGGCACCTGGCGCGCCGAGGTGGTCTCCGCCGACGATGACCGCGTCGTCGCCACCCTTCCGTCCGTGGCCGAGCCGCTCCCGCGCCGGCCCACCACCGAGCTCACCCGCACCCCCGGCACGCCCGCCTTCGACGCCGCCGTCACGCGCCCCCGCCATTTCACCGCCGGCCAAAAATATCCCGTCATCCTCGTCGTCTACGCCGGCCCCACCAGCAAACGCGTCAACGCCGAAGCCCGCGGCTACCTCCCCGACCAGTGGCTGGCCGACCAGGGCTACCTCGTCGTCCGCCTCGACGGCCGCGGCACCCCGTGGCGCGGCCGCGACTGGGAACGCGCCATCAAGGGCAACTTCATCGACGTCGCCCTCGCCGACCAGATCGCCGGCCTGCAGGCCCTCGGCTCGCTCTATCCCGAACTCGATCTCGCCCGCGTCGGCGTGTCCGGCTGGTCCTTCGGCGGCTATTTCTCCGCGATGGCCGCAATCCGCCGCCCCGATATCTTCCAGGCCGGCGTCGTCGGCGCGCCCGTCATCACCTGGGAAAACTACGACACCCATTACACCGAGCGTTACCTCGGCCTCCCCTCCGCCGCCCCCGAAGCCTACCGCGTCAGCAACGTCACCACCTACGCCGCGCAATCCTCGCGCCCGCTCCTCCTCATCCACGGCCTCACCGACGACAACGTCTATTTCCAGCACACCCTCCAACTCGCCGACGCGCTCTATCTGGCGGGCAAGCCCTACGAACTTCTCCCGATGCTCGGCACCCACATGGTCAACGATCCCCTCGTGAAACTCCGCCAGCAAACCCGCATCCTCGACTTCCTCAACCGCGCCCTTCAGCCCACCCCCGCGCGCTAATCGTACTCCGCCACGTTCCGCTTCAAAAACGCGCGAAATCACTTGTCCCGTAATCCGTGACACGCCCTCTGAAAAATCGTTTTTTTCGGCAGGTAAAATGACCGGGTCATCCTAATTCCCCGTCCGATGCCTTCCGGCCGTCCGCATCAGCGCGGCCCGACCGTCCGGATCAGCCTGGCCCGGCCGTCCGAATCAGCGCGGCCCGACCGTCCCCGCCGTGGGTTTGCGTCGGTTGCTTGAAGGACGTTGGGATCCGTCATTGCTCATCGGTCCTTGGTCATTTCCCCTTCCTGCGCTCCCGCCTCCCCCCTCTTTCCCATGTCCGCCCCCGCCGGCCTCATTCTCCTCGACCCGCACCCGCGTCGCCTCGACCGCATTTTCGACGAGCCCACCAAGCGCCGCCTCGAACGGCTTGGCCGCGTGCTCTGGCACGACGGCTCCCCGGCCCCGGCCGATCACCTCGACCGCCACCTCCCCCACGCGATCGCCGTGATCGGCCAGTCCTCCCTCGACCGCGCGCGCCTCGACCGCGCCCCGCACCTGCGCGCCGTCTTCAACGTCGAAAGCAATTTCCTCCCGAATATCGACTACGCCGAATGCCACCGCCGCGGCATCCCCGTGCTCTCGACCGCACCCGTCTACGCCCGCCCCGTCGCCGAGATGGTCCTCGCCATGGCGATCTCCCTCGCCCGCCGCATGCACGAAGCCGACGCCGCCCTCCGCGTCGGCCGCGAATTCAAAGGCGACAACCACGATTCGTTTCTCCTCTCGGGCAAACCCCTCGCCATCGTCGGCCTCGGCAATTCCGGCCGCGCCCTGCTGCCGCTCCTCCGGCCCTTCTCCCGCGAAATCCTCGTCCATGATCCGTGGATTCACCCGTCCGTGCTGCGCGACCAGGACGTGATCCCCGCCTCGCTCGACGAGTGCTTCACCCGCGCCCGCGTCGTGTTTCTCCTCGCCGCCGTCACGAGCGAAAACGCCGGCCAGATCGGCGAAAAACACTTCGCCCTCATGCAACCCGGCAGCGTGGTCATTCTCGCCAGCCGCGCCGCCCTCGTGAACTTCCCCGAACTCCTCGCCGCCTCCGCCCGCGGCCACATCCGCGCCGGCATCGACGTCTGGCCCGAGGAACCCGTTCCCGCCGACGAGCCCGGCCGCTCCACGCCGAACACGCTGATTCAGGCGCACCGCTGCGGCAGCGTGCCCGAGATCCAGCCGCTCATCGGCCAGCTGGTCGTCGACGATTTGGAAAACATCCTCCGCGGTCTCCCGCCCCAGCGCTGCCAGCGCGCCACCCTCGAAACCGTCAGCAAGCTCCGCAGCATCCCCGTCGGCGCCTGGTCCCTCAGCGACACCACCCGTCGCCCCTGAATCGCCCCTCGCCTTTCCCTCTGCGCGTTCAACCGGTCCGGAGGTAGGAGCCTGCTTGCAGGCGATTCCGTCCGCCCCACCCTGAGTTTTCTCTCCCCTCGCCTTTCCCTCTGCGCGTTCAACCGGCCCGGAGGTAGGAGCCCGCTTGCGGGCGATTCCGTCCGCCCCACCCTGAGTTTTCTCTCCCCTCGCCTTTCCCTCTGCGCAGTTCAACCGGCCCGGAGGTAGGAGCCTGCTTGCAGGCGATTCCGTCCGCCCCACCCTGAGTTTTCTCTCCCATGAAAATCCTCTTCCTCGGCGGCTCCGGCGTGATCAGCCGCGCCGCCACCCAGCAGACCCTCGCCGCCGGCCACGAACTCTGGCTCCTCAACCGCGGCCAGCGCCGCCCCATCCCCGGCACGCATGCGCTCCGCGCCGATCTCACCGACCTCGCAAGCGTCCGCACCGCCCTGCGCGGTCACACCTGGGACGTCGTCGTCCAGTGGATCGCCTTCACCCCCGACGACATCCGCCGCGACGTCGAATTGTTCCGGCACTCCACGCGCCAATACCTCTTCATCAGCTCCGCGAGCGTCTACCAAAAACCCCTCGCGCACTACCTCCTCACCGAATCCACCCCGCGCGTAAATCCCCACTGGGAATACTCGCGCCAAAAAATCGCCTGCGAGGAAACCCTCGAAGCCGCCCACCAATCCGCCGCGTTTCCCGGCGTGATCGTCCGCCCGTCGCTCACCTACGGCGAAGACCAAATCCCCCTTGTCCTGAATTCCTGGGGACAGAGCTGGACCGCCATCGACCGGCTGCGGCGCGGCGCCCCCGTCATCATTCCCGGCGACGGCAATTCGCTCTGGACGATCACCCACAACACCGATTTCGCCCAAGGCCTCGTCGGCCTCTTCGGTAATCCCGCCACGCTCGGCGAAGCCTTCCACATCACTTCCGACGAAGTGCTCACGTGGAATCAGATTTTCCACCACGCCGCCGCGGCCGCCGGCGTCACCGCCCCGCGCTTCGTGCACATTCCGTCCGACTTCCTCATCGCCTGCGTCCCCGCCGTCGAGGGCACCCTGCTCGGCGACAAAGCCGTCTCCGCCGTCTTCGACAACGCGAAGCTGAAACGTTTCGTCCCCGGTTTCTCCGCCCAAACGCGGTTCGCCGAAGGCATTCGCCGCACGATCGCGTGGTTCGACGCCGACCCCGTGCGCCAACAGGTCGACGCCGCGACCAATCAGCGCTGGGACAAACTGACCGCCGCCTACGAGACCGCCCTCGCCCAGGCCAAAGCGTCCTTCCTCCGCGCCTGAGCGCCCGCCTCGCGCCCAGTCGAAGCGCCCCGGGTCCTCCTCCCCGGGCATCGCCCCAGGGTCCCCGGGTCCTCCTCCCCGGGCGTCGCCCCATGGTCCCCGGGTGGGCCGTGCGCTCCGCCGCGCGGCTCCCGCCCCGTGTCCCCAGGTGCGCCGTGCGCTCCGCCGCGCGGCTCCAGCCCCGGGTCCCCGGGTGCGCCGTGCGCTCCGCCGCGCGGCTCCGGCCCCGTGTCCCGGGTGGGCCGTTCGCTCCGCCGC
>CAJAYO010000852.1 GCA_903948415.1 uncultured Opitutia bacterium
ACCGCCGGTGCGTCTTCGCGGCCAACGCGGGCAATGGCTCGGTCACGAAAAAATTCGCCCGTAGTTGACCGCGCCGTTCATCCGCGCGCTCCTTCGCCCACGCCTCGGCCGCCGCTCCGGCGTTCAGCCGGAGTCCGGCCAGAAATAATCTAATGGCGGCACGCCCACGGAAGGGCCTAGAAAAATCCCGATGCAATCCCGCCCGTTTGGCCAACACGACTTCGTCACCTCCGAGATCGGCTTCGGCGCCTGGGCCATCGGCGGCTCCTGGGGCGCGCAGGCCGACCCCGACTCGCTCGCCGCGCTCCACCGCGCCCTCGACCTCGGCGTCAACTTTCTCGATACGGCCGCCGGCTACGGCAACGGCCGCAGCGAAAAACTCATCGCCCAGGTCCTCCGCGAGCGCGCCGCCGCCGGCCAAAAAGGAAAAATCTTCGTCGCCACCAAAACCCCGCCCGCCCCCGGCGCATGGCCGCCCTCCCCCTACGACCGCGCCGAAGATCGCTACTCCGAAACCTACCTGCGCGAAAACCTCGCCGAGCGCTGCGCCCACCTCGGCACCGACCGCCTCGACCTCCTCCAACTCCACACGTGGACGCGCGCCTGGAACCGCGATCCGACGCCCTTCAAAATCCTCCGCGAACTCCAGCGCGAGGGCCGCATCGGTCTCATCGGGCTCTCCACGCCCGAGCACGATCAGAACTGCGTCATCGACCTCATGCGCGGCGGCTGGGTCGATGCCGTCCAGGTCATCTACAACCTCTTCGAGCAGGAACCCGCCGCCGAACTCCTCGACGTCGCCCAGGCATGCGGCGTCGCCATCATCGTCCGCGTCGCCTTCGACGAGGGCGCCCTCACCGGCAAATTCACCGCCGCCACGAAATTCGCCCCCGACGATTTCCGCGCCGCCTACTTCAGCGGCGACCGCCTCCCGCGCTGCATCACCCGCGCCAACGCCATCCAGCACGACCTGATCGGCACCGGCTACACCCTCCCGCAGGCCGCGCTCAAATGGGTCCTCGCCCACCCCGCCGTCTCCGTCGTCATCCCCGGCATCCGCAACGTCGCCCAAGCCGAGGCCAACTGCGCCGTCAGCGATCTCCCCGCGATGCCCGAGAAACTCGTCCACCGCCTCCATCGCCACAACTGGCGCCGCGGCGTCTGGTACGGCGGCAAGTAAATTCCCGGCCCGATGCTCCCGCTCGACGTCTATCGCCGCTATGTGAGCCAGCGCCGCACCCTCGCGCCCCGTGGCTTTGCCCTCGATTCCTCGCCGGGCCGGACCCGGCTGACCCCGCAGCAACCCGACCTCGCGGGCCTCGTCTCCTTCACCGCACTCTCCGTCGATGAGATCGAAACGGCCATCGCCGCCGAGCTCGCGTTCTTTGACCGCCTCCGCTGCGGCTGCGAGTGGAAGGTCTACGATTTCGATACGCCGGCCGATCTCGCCGACCGACTCGCCCGCCACGGCTTCGTGCGCGACGCCCCCGAGGCGTTTATGGTGTATCCCACCGCCGCCCACCGCTCGAAAGAACGCTCCCCCTGCGTCCGCATCGAGCGCCTCGCCTCGGCCCGCGAAATCGCGGCCGTCGTCGCCGTCCAGGAAGCCATCTGGCGCCGCCCCCTCCCCTGGCTCGCACGCTCCCTCACCGAGTCGCTGCCCACCACCTCGCTGTACGGTGCCTTTGATCGCGACGAACTCGTCGGCACCGGCTGGATCGACTTTCCGCCCGACACGGAGTTCGCCGATTTGCACGGCGGCGGCATCCTCCCCGGACAACGCGGCCGCGGACTCTACTCGGCCCTGTTCGACGTGCGGGCCGAGGAGGCGCAACGCCGCGGCTACCCGTATCTCGCCGTCGATGCCGCGCCGATGAGCCGCCCGATCCTCACGCGCCGGGGCTTTCACTTCGTCTGCGAAACCACGCCGTGGCATCACGCGGCCGCGGCCCCCTCGGCCGGCGTAAAATGAAACCTGCCGCCCCTCTCCGCCGGGCCGCGTTCGGCCGCGGCATCCCGGCGGGAACGCCCGCCGCCCGCCCGCGACTCCGCCTTGCACCCCATTGAAATGAACGCCCGCCGCTTCCTCCGCCGGTGGTCTGCGCTCAGCCTGGCCTGGGGGTCGCTCCTCTTCACGCCTCCGCTGCCCGCCCAGACCCGTTCCCTCCCAGCCCCGCCGCCCCCGCTGAAGGATTTGCCGAAGGATCGGCCCTACGAACTGCGCGTGCTCTACCTCGAAGATCCCCGCCTGCCCACGCTCGACCCCGCGCAACGCAGCGCACTTTACGCCAAAATCCAAGGGCTGGTCACCACGTGGCTGGGCTACCGGGTCTCCCTGCGCGAGGTCGGCCACCACGCCCTCTCCGCGTATTTCTCCTCCCACGACACACTCTTCGCCGAACACGCCGCCGCGATTCGGGCCACGGAGATCGAAGCCCCGGATTCCCGCGGCGCCGACCGCCTGCGCGCCGCCATCGCCCGGGACTTCCGCCTCCGGCCCCTGCCCCTCATCGAGCGTTATCTCCGCGCCGGCCCGCTCACCACCCAGGCCGCCGCCGTCGAAACCGCCCTCCGCCAATTCTCCGCCAAACTGACCGAACTCCGCGCTGCCCCGCTCGCCGACGGCACGGCCTTCTTCAACCCCAACGAACCCCGCCTGTCCTCGTTCGCCCACTGGGCCGTGCTCATGGAGCAGATCCCGGAGGCAGACTTCGTTTTCACCAACTCGATGATTGCGGGCGCGGACACCGGCAT
>CAJAYO010000853.1 GCA_903948415.1 uncultured Opitutia bacterium
CAGAACAAGGGCGGGTTGCTCGCCGCCACCGCCCCCGCCGCCGAGCGCACCGCCTTGGTGAAGCAATGGCAGGAAGCGCAAAAGGCCGCCAACCCCCGCCCGTGGAGCACCCGCTCGCCCGCGCCCGACGGCACCCTCGCCGCCGTGCCGAAGAAGTGAGTGCCGGCGTCGCCGTCGCTCGAAGCCCAACCAGCGCGGAAAGTCGTCGCAAAAGCGCGAACCAGCACAAAGTCAGCGTCCGTTTGTTGACGAGGACTTCGTTACTTTGTCGTGGTTTTCGCGTGCCGGTCACGAAGGTTTGATGGCCGACCCACCGGGCGAGGAGAGGCCCGCAGATTATAGTGCCGGCGCCGGGCGGCGTGTTTTCTCGATTTCCCAGTTGCTCCCGAGATAGGTCTGAAATGACCTAGGCATCCCCCCGTGAAAATTCTCGCCGTTGAAGACGATGCCGTTTCCCGCGCCGTGCTGCGCAAGGCCCTCCATCGGCTGAATCATGACGTGATCGAGGCGGCGGATGGCGAGCAGGCGTGGGAGAAATTGCAGACGGAGCCGGTGCGCGTGGTCGTGAGCGACTGGATGATGCCGCGCTCCGACGGGCTTGATCTTTGCCGGCGCATCCGTGCGGGGCGGGCCAAGGACTATACGTATTTCATTTTGCTCACGAGCCGGGACGCGACCGAGGAGAACCAGCGTGCCGCCGCCGACGCGGGGGTGGACGATTTTCTGACGAAGCCGCTCGACCTGCCGGAGCTGTGGACGCGCCTGCGGGTAGCCGAGCGTATTCTGGGTTACACGACGCAGGTCCGGCAACTGGAGGAGCTCCTGCCGATCTGTTCCTACTGTAAGAAAATCCGCGACGACCAGAACTATTGGCAGCAGATGGAGGGCTACATCAACGAGCGCACGGGCAGCGAATTCAGCCACTCGGTTTGCCCCGACTGTTATACGAGCGTGATCGTGCCCCAGCTTGAGGAAATCAATGCGGCGAACGCGCCGCGAACCCCGCCGCACGTTGAACGAGCCCACTGAGAGCATTCGCCGGCTGGAGGAGAAGATCGCCTATCTGGAGCGGCATGTGACCGAGCAGGACAAGGCGATGCTCGAAATGTCCGACGCCCTCAAGCGGGTGAGCCGCGAGCTGAAGAGGCTTCGCGAACGCGAGGCGGGCGGCGGAACCGGGGGCGGCGGCGAGGAGAGTGCGGCGGAGGAACGTCCGCCGCACTACTGAGGTCGCGCTCAGAACGACGCGGTGAGTTCCTGTTGGTGGCCGGGGTCGAGGTTTTGGGCCCCGAGCGCGGTGCATTCGACGGAATCGTTTTTGTAAAGCTTGAAGCTGACGGGCTCGGTGGCGTCGCTGGTCTCCCAGCGCCATTTGCCGATGGAGACGAACTGCAGCGGAACGCCTTTTTCCCAGCTGAGGCCGGGGCCCTCGCCGCGAATGAACAGGCGGTTGCCGATGCCGATGTAGGCCGTGACAACGAGGCGCGTGGCGCCGTCGGAGGTGAGGACGCGTTCGGCGAGTTCGGCGGATTGCGGCGCGGGGGTGTCGTCCATTTCGAGTCCGAGGCCGGGCTCGGGTTCTTCTTCGGGCTCAGTTTTTTTTGCGGCGCGTTTCCGGGATGATTTGGGTTCCGGGTCGTCCGCGTCGGCGGGCTCGGGAGCGGGCTCGGGAGCGGGCGGCGCGGAGGGCTCGGGAGCGGGTTCGGCGGAGGGCTCGGGAGCGGCCTCGGCGGCGGATTCGGGAGCGGACGGCGCGGAGGGCTCGGGCTGGGGCGCGACGGCGGGGGCGGTTGCGACGAGCGGTTCGGCGGGCGCGGGGTCCGGCGCGGGTGCGGCGGGTTCGGGAATGGTTGGCTCGGAGACGGGTTCGGGTTCCGGCGCGGGGGCGACGGGTTCGGTAGCGACGGGCGCGGGTGCGACGGGTTCGGGTGCGACGGGTTCGGGTGCGACGGGTTCGGGAGCGGCGGGCGCGGGAGCGACGGGTTCGGGAGCGGCGGGCGCGGGAGCGACGGGTTCGGGAGCGGCGGGTTCGGGTGCGACGGGCGCGGGAGCGACGGGTTCGGGAGCGACGGGCGCGGGTGCGACGGCGGGGATGGCGGGCGCCGTTGCGGGCTCCGGCGCGTCCGCGGCGGCTTCGGGGAAGGGGAAAGGGTCGGCGGTCTGCGGCGCAACCGGGGCCACTTCGGGGATGGCTTCGATGAGGATCGGCGCGGGTTCCTCGACGGGCGGCGGAATTTCGGGTGCGGGCGGTGGCGGCGCAACCGATTCAACGACGGGCGCGGGCGCTTCTTCGGGAGCGGGTTGTTCGCGGCGGGGTTTGCGCGGGCGCTTAGGCGGATGCGCGCTGCCTTCCATGACCGGAGGGACGACCGGCGGAATGTCGGCGGGCGGAGGCGGTAGCTCGTGGGTGGCGGTGGGGGGCGAGGCCGGGGCGGGTTCGGCGAGGGCGGCGGCGGGTCGTGGGGAAGCCACGACGGATGCGGCAGCTGCGGCCGCGAGGGCGCGTTCGATGCGCTCGGCGGCGGCGGTGACTTTGGCGTCGAGGGCGGTCGCTGCGGCGGCGTTGGCGGTCGCGACTGCCGCGGCGGAATCGGCGGTGGCGGCGGAGAAGGCCGCGAGTGCAATCGCGGTGTCCGCAGCGATGGTGCGGCTGGCGGACGCGAGTTTTTCGTCGAGGTCGCCGGTTACCCGGGTCTGGGCGCGGGCGAGGGACTGCTCGGCTTCGACCGTCGCGGCGGCGAGGGACTGGCCCGCGAGGGCGGACGCGTGGTTGATCGAGGTGGCGGCGGTTTCGGCGGCCTGGGTGATCGCGGCGGCGGTGGCTGCGGTGGCGGTGGCGGTCGCCGCGGTGAGCTGGGCGAGCGCGTCGGTGGCCGCGGTGGCGGTCGCCGCGGTGAGCTGGGCGAGCGCGGCGGTGGCGGCGTGTTCGACGGTGCCGGATACGGTGGCGAGATTTTCCTGGGTGGCGGCTTCGAGCTTGGCCCAGTCGGCGGCGGATTTGGCGATCTTGTCGGAGATGGATTCGAGGCGGTCGCTCTCGGTGGTGCGGAGGGCGGCGAGTTCTTTTTCGAGCTCGTCTTTTTCGGTGTCGTTGGCGGCGGCGAGCTGCGCGTGGAACTCCGCGATTTTTTCCGAAAGTTTCTGCGGGAGGTGTTCGGCGTGCCGGAGGTTCTTGAGCGAGAGTTCGGCGATTTCGTGGAGGCCGTTGGCGGCGATGCTGATTTGCTCGGCGGAGGAACTGATCGTGCGCGAGAGAGCTTCGAGGGCGCGCTGGCGATCGTCGAGCGTCTCGTTTTTCGCGCGCTCGTAGCGGGCGATGAGGGGCACGAGGCCGAAGATGACGCCGAGGATCAGGCAGAGGACGATGGCAAAGATCCGGGTGTCGGGGAACGGGCGGGGGGATCCCCACGCGATGGCACCGGCGGCGCCAATAAAGGCGAGGTCGGCGACGATAAAGATCCACGTCGGCAGTTGGGGGTTTTGATCGGAGGGCGTCATAGGATACGGCTGGGCCGCCGGCGCGGCGCTCTCCCTGTAGGCGGCGACGCGGGTGCGGCGGGAAGTTTGTGCGACGCGACGGAGGAGATTTCAACTCCGGAGTGGAGGGCGAGAGTTTTGGTTTCCCTTGGAGGCGAGAGGCTGTCATCGCTGGGGGTATCGCCATGGAATTTCCCCATTTTTTGCGGATCGAGCGGGAGGGCGGCGGCGGCTCCCGGCATTACGTGGTCCACACCAACGATCCGAAGTTTTCGATGGAGTTGCTGCCCGACGCCACGGCGCCGGACAAGATCGGCAAAGGCATCATCAAGCGGGTGTGCGTGCCGAATTCGTGGGCCGGGGACTATGCGCGCTACGCAAAATTCATCGCCGCGGCGCAGGATTTTTTCGGGAAATCGTTTGGCGACCCCGTCACCAAGGCCGAGACGGTTTCCGCGGAGCCGCGGCGGTTTCAGAAGTAGGGGCGGTCACGCTCCACCAGGACGTACGCGCGGGGGCGGGGTCGGGCCGAAGTGCGCGCGCTCAGGGGTTGGTCAACGCCTTGCGGTAACCGGCATCGAACTCCGCGGGCGTCAGGGTGCCGTTGCCGTCGGGGTCAAAATCTTTGAAGGCTTCCGGCGACAGGTGGCCGGATTCGGCGGCGGAGAGCCGGCCGTCGTGGTCCGCGTCGAGCCGGGTGAAGGCTTTGGTCAGCGAATCGGAGAGTTCGGAGAGCTCGATGCGACCGTTTTGATTCCGGTCAACCCACCCCACCTGCTCCATCACGATGAGGAGTTCGTATTCGACGAAGGAGAGGAAGTCGTCGCGGTCGATGTCGGCGATGTGGAAAATTGCGCGGCGCAGAACCATGAACTCGTGGACGCTGAGGCGGCCGTCCCGATCGGTGTCGGCGCGGAGAAAGGTGTCCTGCGCGATGGCACTGGCCTGGAGTTCGGTCGCGTCGATAAAGTTGTTGTTATTCTTGTCCGCGACGCGGAAGAGGGCGAACGAAGCGGTGTCCCATTCGGCCGCACCGATCGCCTGGTTGTCGGAGGTATCAAGCGCGGTGAACGCGGTCTTGAGCTGGGCGGCGGGAGGAAGGGCGTGGGCGGCGGGCAAGACCAGCGCCAGCAGAAACGCCGCGAGGAGGGCGGAGCGCATGGCGCGGTCCGGCTCAGGATTTCTGGGTGCTCTTCCAGATTACATAGGCGCGGTGATCGCGGTCCAAAGGAGCGGCCTGCGCGGTGCGGCCGCGGCTGGCTGCCGCGGGTTGGGGGGCGGTGGCCGGGGCGGTGTTCGGGCGCGCCCCGGAGGCCGCGAGGCCCAGACGACCGCCGAGCGGATCGGGGCTGACGGCTTGCAGGGCGGCGACGAGGGCGGCGGCGCGCTCATCGGCTTTCTTCGACGCGGCCAGCAGGGGCTGGGAAGCGGCGAGAAAACCAATGAGAGCGAAGAGGAGAGGAGTAAGGCGCGTTTTCATGGGTGATTTCCTTCGATGCGCCTAGGGTATAGTAACCGGGTTCGATTTGCATCGGTAACGCTACCCCGTCGATTACGCACGCCGACTGCGTAGGGCTGCGTAGTGGCCGTCCCGGCCCTTACAGGCGGCGCCAGACCATCCCGCACAGCGAGAGGAGGAATCCGACCCGCACGGCGCCCTCGAGCGTCAAAATCACGAGGGTCCATTTCATCGGGCTGCCGCGCCGCAGGGAAAAGCCGAGGCCCGAAACCACGAGCAGGCCGATGGCGTGCACGCGACCGAGCGGCGTCACGAGGAGCACGATCATCCAGAGCCAGTAGCCGAAGATCGCCGTGCTCCAGAAGAACGCGGTGACTTCACCGAGGCCGAGGGAGCGCGGATCCGCGTTGCGGGCGATCTGTTTGATGCCGAGGTAGCGTTCGCTGAGCACGAGCTGCACGACCTCAAAGACGAGGAAGAGAGGGGCGAGCAAGATCAGCGTGGTCACGGCGGAAACGAAGAGGGGCCGGGCGCGGGTTGGCAACCCGGAGCGAAGGGGGGCCGGCGCGTGGTGGTGGCGGGGCGGGGGTGGCGAAGGGGCGAAAGGGGGCAGAGCGGAGCGCGGACTCAGAAGCGGGGCGTTTTCCGATGCGGGAGGAGGCAGGGGCCGGCGGCGCGGACCGCCTGGTGCCAAGCATAGTAGCTGAGCCCGGTGGGCGCGACATGCACGCAGCGCGGGTGATCATAGTGCTCGGCGTAGCGGAGGAAAAAATGGCCGAGTTCGTGGAGGCAAAAGGTGGCGATCACGTCGAGGCGTTCGTCGTCGGGGATGCGGCCGCGCTCGCGGAGGAAGACGGGTGCGTCGGAGAGGAAGGGGAAGAGGCCGACCACGGTGGCGGCCTGGTAGGGGTTGCGGTCGTTGTTGTCCGTGAGGCCGGTGGTGAGGCCGCCGCGCGCGATGACGTAGATGGGCATGCCGGTGTCCGCGCCCGCAATCATCGAGTTGGTGAAAACGAAGTCTGCCTCCGGGATCTGCTCCATGAGCACGGCCCAGTGGGCGAACGAGGACAGGCGGGTTTCGGTGGGGTTGAAGAAGGCCGTGCCGTCGGCGAGCGGGGCTGCGCGGAGTTCGGTCAGTTTGGCGGAGAATTGGCGGAGGGCGGTTTCGACGGCGGCGGCCTGGGTGGTGAGCGGGCCGGCGCGGAGATAGCGCTCGATGAGGGGCAGGGGCCGGAGGCGGAAGTCCCGGGCGATGGCGGCGCGCAGGCGGTCGGCGCCGCGGGAATCCGGGGCTTCGATCTCCGTGGCCCGAATCGCGGCGGCGTGTTC
>CAJAYO010000854.1 GCA_903948415.1 uncultured Opitutia bacterium
ACTCGCGCCCCGCGCTCCCCCACGCCCCCTCGCCCACTCGCGCCCCCCGCCCGTTTCGCCGCCTGGGCGCAACCCCTCCGCGCCCAAACCCGCCGTCTGCGACCCGCGGCGCGGAAAATCCTCCGTCCCGCCGAAAATCCGCATTTACCTCTGGGGCAGACCCGCGCAGCGTCGCCGGTCTGCCTTTTCTTTTCCTCTCAACTCGTACGACCGCGTGAACATCCTCTTCGTCAATTACGGCGACTTTACCACCAACAGCCTGAACCACATCGGTGGTTTCGCGAACACCCTCTGCGCCGCCGGCCACGCCTGTATCGTCGCTGTCGCCCAGGACAAGGAGACCGTCGCGCACATCCCCTCGCCCCTCTTCATCGCCGCCACCTACGCCGAACTCCTCGCCCGCCCCGGTCTCTTCCCCGACGGCAAACCCGCCGAACTCATCCACGCCTGGACCCCGCGCGAAGGCGTCCGCAAATTCACCGTCGCCTACCAGCGCGCCGCCCTCCTGCTCGGTTCCCCCGCCGCCCGCCTCCTGATCCACCTCGAAGACAACGAGCGCTTCCTCCTCGAATCCTACACCGGCAAAACCTTCGCCACCCTCCGCGCCGCCACCCCCGCCGAGATCGACCCCTGGCTCGTCGACGCCCTGCCCCACCCGCTCCGCCACGAATCCTTCCTCCGCATCGCCGACGGCGTCACGCACATCATCGAAAGCCTCCGCGAGTTCGCCCCCGCCGGCACGCCCACCCACCTCCTCTTCCCCGGCGTCGATTTCACCCTCTACCCCGCCACCGCGTCCACCGCCGCCTCCGCCGCCCTCCGCACCGAACTCGGCCTCTCGCCCACCGAACGCGTCATCGTCTTCACCGGCTCCAACACCTTCGCCAACGAGCCCGAGATGCGCGAACTCTACCTCGCCGTCGCCCTCCTCAACCAGCGCGGCACCCCCACCCGCCTCCTCCGCACCGGCTTCAATTCCCCCCAATTCCTCGCCGGCCTCTCCGCCGACATCCAAGCCCACGTCCTCGACCTCGGCTTCGTCGCCAAGTCCCGCCTCCCCCACCTCCTCGCCCTCGCCGACGTCCTCATCCAGCCCGGCCATCCCGGCGCCTTCAACGACTACCGCCTCCCGTCGAAACTCCCCGAGTTCCTCGCCTCCGGCAAACCCGTCGTCCTCCCGCCCACCAATCTCGCGTCCCGCCTCCGCCCCGACCTCGACGCCGTCTTCCTCACCACCGGCAGCCCCGACGAAATCGCCGACACCTGCCAGCGTCTCTTCGCCGCCCCCGCCCTCTGCGCCACCCTCGGCCAAAACGCCACCGCCTTCGCCCGCGCTCACTTCGACCTCGCCGCCAACACCCGCGACCTCACCGCCTTCTACCAGGACACCGTCGCCCGCCCCTCGGCCACCGATTGGTCCCTCTCCGACGGCGCCACCACCAGCGACGCCACGCTCTTCGCGGCCGGCTTCGCCGCCCATCTGAATTCCGCCGCCGCCGCCCTCGCCGATTCCTCCGCCACCCAGCTCGCCTCCTCCACCGATCTCCTCGCCCACCTCATCCGCCAGCTCGAGCTTGCCCTCGACGCCAGCGCCTCGGTCAAACACGTCGAACGCCTCACCGCCGACCGCGACGCCGGCCTCGTCCGCGAAAAACTTTCCCACAACCACATCGCCAACCTCGAGTCCCTGCTCGCCGCCGAGCGCGAGAGCTCCGCGACCATCGAAAAAGCCCGCGTCCTCACCCACAACCACGCCCAAAACCTCGAGCGCGAACTCGCCACCACCCGCGCCGGCTACCACGAAGCCGTCGGCGCCATCGCCCACTACAAGAAACTCCGCGAACAGGCCGACGCCCTCCTCAAATCCGCCCGCATCCAGGTCGTCGCCTACGAAAACGCCCTCATCCAGGGCGACGCCCGCATCGCCGCCCTCGAAAATTCCCTCACGGTCACCGAGGAAGCCCTCGTCCTTTCCCGCACCGAAACCCGCGTCGCCCGCGATGAACACGTCGCGCTCCGCGCCCACTTCGACGCCGAGCGCGCCGTCCTCGCTGCCGCCCGCGCCGCCGACCAGACCGCCGCCGCCCACCGCCTCGCCGAAGCCCAGGCCCTCCTCCGCTCCCGCGACGAGAAAATCGCCAAAATCCAGGCCTCCTTCTCCTGGAAAATCACCCAGCCCTTCCGCGCCCTCCGCCGCACCTTCCTCGATTCCTCCGCGCCCGCCGCCGGCCCCACCGCCGTCTCCGACCAGTTCCACGGCAACATCGACCGCCCCCAGGACTGGCGCACCATCCCCGCCACCCTCAACCTCCTCGGCTGGTCCCTCCGCAAAGACCGCGCCCCCATCCGCGCCATCCGCGCCCGCCTCGGCGACACCGTCGTCGCCGCCCAATCCGGCGTCGAACGCCTCGACGTCCTCGATCACTTCCGCGACCACCCCGGCGCCGAACGCTGCGGCTGGATGCTGAAAATCGAAGTCCCCAAGCGCGGCACCCGCACCCTCGTCCTCGAAGCCCAGGACGAGGCCGGCACCTGGACCCCTTTCCTCTCCCGCCCCATTAAGCGCACCACCGACGACGCCCCCCCGCCGCCCAATTCCTACGCCGCCTGGGCCGCCGCCTACGACCGCCTCACCCCCGAGATCGCCGACCAGATCCGCGCCAAAATCGCCGCGCTCCCCAAGCGCCCGCTCCTCTCCGTGTTGATGCCCACCTACAACACCCCGGAAAAATGGCTCGTCCGCGCCATCGAGTCCGTCCGCCGCCAGCTCTACGAAAACTGGGAACTCTGCATCGCCGACGACGCCTCCAAGGAACCCCACGTCCGCCGC
>CAJAYO010000855.1 GCA_903948415.1 uncultured Opitutia bacterium
GTCCTTCGGGCCGACTTTGAGCGCCGCGGACGGGTCGCCGTTGCCGAGGTAGGCTTCCAGACCGGCGATGCGCTGCTCCAAGGTCGGCGGGGGTGGCGGCGGGGGCGTGGCCTCGGCCGCCCCCAGCGCCGAAGCGGCCAGGGCGCCGCCCAACGCGACCAGCGCAAGCCGGCGGGTCGCGGCGCGGAACCAAAATGAAGCGGTGAATCGGGTGATCATAGGGAATCGGAGGGCATCCGTTTTGGACTGACGTGGAGTGGTGGAAGTGAACCGGCGCAGCCACCGACCCGCAGGGACGGAGCGGTGGCCGGGTTCCGTTTAGCACGGGGTATGCCAAAGGAGCGTCGCGCCTTGGCCCGGTCGGCCCGGCGGTCCGCTCCCTTGCCATCGCCCCGGCTCCGGTGAGAATACCGCTAAACTCCCATGGTCGCCCAACACCCCTTTTTGCCCCCCCGACCCGGCCGTCGAGCGCCGCGTGCGCGAACTCGGCGAAATCCTCTTCCGCCGGATGGAGGCGGCGCCCGTACCCGGCATTTTCTCCCAGAAAGGGGCCTACGCCCGCGTGATGGAATGGTCGATGCAAGACCCCGCGTTCAAGACCCAGCTCTTCCGCTTCGTCGACGTGCTGCCCTCCCTCACCTCCTCCGCCGAGATCGTCCGCCACCTCCAGGAATACCTCGGCGACAAAGCCGTGGAGCTGAATCCCGCCCTGCAGGCCGGTCTCGCCGCCTCGGCCTTTGCCCCCGGCCTCGTCGCCGGTCCGGTGAAGGCCAACGTCGTCGCGATGGCCGCGCAATTTGTCGCCGGCGAGACGGCCGCCGATCTCGTGAAGCAGCTGCGTAAAAACGCGCAACTCGGGTTCGCCACCACGATCGACCTCCTCGGCGAAACCGTCGTGAGCGAGGCCGAGGCCGACGTGTTTCTCCACCGCAATCTCGACGTCCTCAACACCGTCGCCGCCGCGCTCGTGCAAACGCCCGCCGGCGCCTTCAGCGACATCGGCGCGCAGGGCCTGCCGCTCCCGCGCCTAAACCTCTCGGTCAAAATCTCCGCGCTCACGCCCGACGTCCATCCGGCCGACCCCGAAAACTCCCTCGCCGCGCTGAAGGCGCGCCTCCGGCCGATTCTCCGCCGCGCGACCGAAGTCGGCGCGTTCATCAATTTCGACATGGAGAGCTACAAGTTGAAGGACCTCACGCTCGCGCTCTTCAAATCCATCCTCGAAGAACCGGAGTTTCGCACGCAACCCGCCATCGGCATCGCGTTGCAGGCTTACCTCCGCGATAGCGAAAGCGATCTCCGCGACCTGATCGCGTGGGCGCGGACGAACGCCCGCCCGCTCGGCCTCCGCCTCGTGAAAGGCGCGTATTGGGACTACGAGACGATCCTCGCCCGCCAGCGCGCTTGGCCCGTACCGGTCTGGTCGAAAAAATCCGAGAGCGACGCCAACTACGAAAAACTTTCGCTCCTCCTCCTTGAAAACATCGACGTCATTTCCCCCGCGTTCGCCTCGCACAACGTCCGCAGCTGCGCCCACGCCATCGCCCAGGCCGAACGCCTCGGCCTCGATCCGCGCGCCTACGAGTTTCAGGCGCTCTACGGCATGGCCGACGAATTGAAGGGCGCGCTCCTCGCCGGCGGCCACCGGGTCCGCGAATATTGCGCCATCGGCGAACTGCTCCCCGGGATGGCCTACCTCGTCCGCCGGCTCCTCGAAAACACCAGCAACGAGGGTTTTCTCCGGATCAAAAACCGGGGCGAGGCCACGAAGGAGCAGCTGCTCTCCAACCCGGTCGAGCTCCTCACCCCGCCGGCGCCCCCGCCCCCCGCCGCAGCGTTCCGCAACGCCCCCAACACCGACTTCACCCGCTCCGCCGCCCGCGACCAGCTCCGCGCCGCGCTCGCCGCCGAGCGCCATCGTCTCGGACGGCGCCATCCCGCCCTCGTCAACCACACCGCCCGCGACACCCGCGAGTGGCTCCCCTCCCTCAACCCCGCCCAGCCCGCCGAAATCATCGGCCAGCAGGCGCGCTGCCGGGCCGACGACGCCGAGGCCGCCCTCGCCGCCGCCCGCCGCGCCCAGCCCGCCTGGGCCAAGCAATCCGCCGACGACCGCGCCCGCGTCATCGAACGCGCCGCCGACCTCATGGAGTCGCGCCGCCCCGAACTCAACGCCCTCCTCATCCTCGAAGCCGGCAAACCGTGGCTCGAAGCCGACGGCGAAGTGAGTGAAGCGATCGACTTCTGCCGCTATTACGCCGCGGAGGCCCGCCAGCTCGACCGGCCGGTCGTAACGCAGGCCGTGCCCGGCGAACGCTGCGTACTGCGTCACACGCCGCGCGGCACCGGCGTGGTCATCGCCCCGTGGAATTTCCCCCTCGCGATCCTCTGCGGCATGGTCGTCGCGCCCGTCGTCA
>CAJAYO010000856.1 GCA_903948415.1 uncultured Opitutia bacterium
GCCACCGTGCTCCAAGGCGCCTACCAACGCGGCGATTCCTTTCAGTCCGTTTACACCCGCCTCAATTCCCCGGGCGCCTTCACTGAATTCAAAGACTTCCTCACGTCGAACCCACGCCTCTCCGTCAAGGTCGAGCGCCAGTCCGACTACTACGCCGGCCAGTCCGAAACGCTCACCCGCCTCATCACGACCCTCGGCGTGCTCGTTGCCGGCCTGATGGCCGTCGGCGCGGTCTTCGGCGCGCTCAACACCATGTACAGCGCCGTCGCCGCCCGCACGCGCGAGATCGCCACGCTCCGCGCCCTCGGGTTCGGCCGCGGCGCCGTCGTGGTCGCCCTCATGCTCGAGTCCCTCGTCCTCGCCCTCGGCGGCGGTGCCCTTGGCGCCGGCCTCGCCTTTCTCGCCTTCGACAACTTCCGCGCCGCCACCATGAACTGGCAGAGCTTCAGCCAGGTCACCTTCGCCTTCGCCGTCACACCGCAGCTGCTCGTGCAGGGCGTCATCTGGGCCACGGTCATCGGCCTGATCGGCGGCCTGCTCCCCGCGCTCCGCGCTGCGCGCCTCCCCATCGCCGCCGCCCTGCGCGAACTCTAGCCCGCATCAATCACCCTTTCCGGCATAAATTCATTTTCACCGAGCGCACCGAGTTTCGAACCGACGTCACGAAGCCAAACACCTTGTCCGCTCTGTGAGCTCTGTGACCCGGGCTCCGGGTCCTCGGCGAAATCGGTTTGGTCAAGTTGGGTGTGAACTATCCCGGCTGGCCGGACTCCGTTAACGTCCGCTTCAAAAACGCTCAAAACCATTTGTCACGTAATCCGTGACACTGCCTCTGAAAAAGACCGGTTTTCGGCCAGTAAAGTAACCGAGCAATCCTCGGCCGGGCGGAAACTCAGCGCACGTCTTGCGCCCGCCCCGGGTCCTCCCCGCGCAGCGGCGCGCTCCACCGTCACAGGAAAAAAATCCGGCGCTCTCAGGAACCGGCCGGCTTCCGCGCGACCTTCCACTTCCCCTTCGCCGCCCCTTCCGTCGTGGTGCTCTCATAAGTACCCTCCAGCTGGTCGCCCTTCAGTTCGCCCACGAGCTTGCTCGACGCGGCGGTGCCTTGGACTTCCCACGCAAACACCGTCGTGAGTTTGCCGCCGTCGATCTCAACGGTCTTCGTCGTGGTCGGCACGGCCGCCCCTTCAAACGTGAACATTGCCTCCATCGTCCAAGCCGCCGCTTTCCCCGACGTGAACGTCAGTTTCAACGTCCCGCCGGTCCCGTTCTCCCCCAGCCAGTCCCCGGCAAACTCGCCGGCGAACGAGACCGCCGCCGCAGCCGGAGCGGCCGATGGCTTCGCCTCGGCGGCGCACACCGCCGGACCGGTTAAAAAAGAGAGCGCAAGACACGCCGACGTCAGGAGTTTTTTCATGGAGGTAGGTTAAACGACACGTTCAGGGCTGCACCGGCCCGCCGGGGCGGCGGGGGCTGGCAACGGCCTCTCAGGCAGTTTCCAAACCCTCCAAAGTCGAGGGTAAAGTGGCGCCCGGCCCCCGGTTCACGCCCCCTCACTGCATCGGCAACTGCAGCCTCACCCGCTCGCTCCCGCGCAACACGGTCACCTCCACCGCCTGCCCGATCTTCGTCGTCCGGAGCAACCGGCCGATCATCTCGCCTTCGCTCGCCCGCGCCGCCAACCCGTCCACCGCCACCACCACATCGTCCTTGAGAAACCCCGCCTTCTTCGCCGTACCGTGCTGGTTGAACTGCCCCATCCCTTTCACGAACAGCGCCAGCGCCTCCGTCCCGAGCCCACGGTCCTTCCGGGCCGTCTCGTCGAGATCGACGAGCGTCAGCCCCCCGAACGCCATCGCCCGCATCGACCACGTGCCGACCCGCTTGGAAATATCCGACTTCGTCCGCCAACCCGCCGGCAACGTCAGCTGCAACCCCACCTCGTCTCGCCCGCGCTTCACCACCGCCGCCAACTCGCCCGCTTCCTTCGCCCGGTGCAGCACCCACGAAAAATCCGCGATCGAGATCAACGGCTGCCCGCCCAACGAAACAAATTCGTCCCCCGCGCGAAACCCCGCGCTCGCCGCGAGCGAACCCGGCGCCACCGCCGTAATCGTCGCCGCCTGGTCCGCCGCGAGACTCAGCCCGATCGTCTCCGCCGCCGGCAACGGATAGATCCGTTCCAGCGGCACCGGCTCCCCCTTCGCCCGATAATAGGTCCGAAACGCTTCGCCGACCTGATGACAATGCACGCAGCTCTGCACGACCTTCCCGCCCCAGTTCAACTCCCGCCCGTATTTCTCGGCCAGCGCCGGAATTTCCACCGGCGTCCGAAACGGCGTCGGCGCACCCTGCTTGCCCGCCAGCGTCACCCCGTTTTGCGGATAACCACGGTGAATCGCCAGCGCACCTTCGAGCGCCCGCCGATAGCCGATCGTCTCCTTCGCGTCCGGATCCGCCTGATGCACCCACGACCCGTAGCGGCCATACACCGTGCCGTCCGCATTGAAAAACAACGTCGAAAACGAGAGGTCGTAGTCGAATTGAAACCGCGCGAGATCGATCGCGTTCGCATTGATCAACCGCACGCAGACAAACTGATCCAACAACGGCCCGAGCGACGGCTCCTTCAAGACCTCCGCGTCGAGCCCCACGCACGACAGACACGGCACACAGCGCAGCACGACCAGCAGCGGCTTCCCCGTCTTCTTCGCCTCGGCAAAACCGCGGTCCACCTCGTTGTAGATCCAACGCGCATCGTTCTCCATCGCGGCTTTGTCGCCCCGCACCGCCCCTTCCCGATCCTTCACTGCGGCCGCGTGACTCACACCGACGCCGATCACGAGCGAAACCCAAAACACCACACGCCGGGAAAGTTTCATCCGCCGACGCTGCCAAAGGAGCGGCGGTTTTCAACCGCCGGTTTCCCCCCTCACCCGCGCCCCTTCCCGCCCGTCACCGCGTCACCCACGCCGCCCCACCATCACCGGCGGCGTCGCCCCGACATTCGGCTTCGTCTCCACCTTCAACTCGTCGCCGGAAAAAATCAGCCGGTAGCGCGCGGTAAACGGCGTGCGGTAGCGCACCATGTCCAACGTAAACGTGTCCGCGGCCGTCCATCCGCCGGCCAGCGCCACCGGTCCCGCCGACGGTCCCGCGCCGAGATCTTCGCGCACCCAGTCCCGCCCCGCCACCGTCACGCGTTGCTCCGCACCGTCGATCACCACCGCGATTTCCGTCGCCCGCCCGTCGTTGCCCACCGGCGTGAGCGTGATCGCCTCGATGGCCTGCGGATTCTTTCCGAAAACAAAACGCTGCCCCGCGACCGTCCGCGCGAGTGCCGGCGCCTCGATCATCGCCGGCCGCTTCAACGCCAGCCCGGCCAACTTCGCCCGCAGCGTCTCCCGCCCCGCCGCATCCGCCGCCAGCGCCCCGCTCGTCTTCGCCTGCAACGCCGGCAGCAGCTTCGCCCACACGACGTTCAACACGCCCTGCAAATCCCGGGTGCCCGCCGTGATCGCGATCACCGCGTCCAGCTCCGGCATCACGATACAAAACTGCCCGTGCGCCCCATCGCCGCGGATCACCCCGTAGCGGCAGCGCCAAAATTGAAAACCGTAGCCTTGCTCCCAATCGCTCGCCGGGTTGCTCCCGTTTGACATCCACCGCGCCGTCGCCGTGTCCACCCACGCGGCCGGCACGAGTTGTTTCCCGTTCCATTTGCCTTTCTGCAGATACAGCTGACCGAACTTCGCGATGTCTTCCGTGCGGAGGCTCAGGCCCGTGCCACCCTGCGACACGCCCTGTTTGCTCTGTTCCCACCCCGGATTTTCGATCCCCAGCGGCTCAAACAGCCGCGGCCCGAGATACTCCAGCACACTCTGCCCGGTGACTTTCTGCACCATCGCCGACTGCATATAGGTCGCCACCGTGCTGTAGGCGAAAAACGTCCCCGGCTTGTGCGCCACCGGCAGCGCCAGAAAACGCTTCACCACGCTCTCGTCGGTCGTGAGGGAAAATCCCTGCAGGTCCTCCGCATGGTGCCCGGCCGCCATGGTGAGCAGATCGCGCAGCCGCATCGCCTTCAGATTTGTACTCGGCTTCGCCGGCGCCTCGTCCGGGAAAAATTTCAGCACCTCGTCCTCCACCGTCAATTTTCCCTCCGCAATCGCGAGCCCCACCGCCGTCGAGGTAAAACTCTTGCTCAGCGAAAACATCTGGTGCGGTTCCGCCGCCGCATACGGCGCCCACCAGCCCTCCGCGATCACCTGCCCGTGCCGCACCACCATCACGCTGTGGAGCGCCTCGATCCTGGCCTCCGCTTCATTCACGAAATCCAAAATCGCCCCCGACCCCACGCCCTGCGCTTCGGGTGCGCTGCGCGGCAACGCTTTCGTTTCCGCCGCCCACGCGATCGTCACCGACGCCGCCAGCCCACCAATCACCGCCACAGACCAACGGGGTAGAATGTTCATCGCCCAACCTAAGCGCCCGCTCCGCCCCGGACACGAGAATTTTCCGGTCCCACCCTTGTCCTCCCGGCCCCCGCTCCCTCAGACCGTCCAATCCCACTCCCCTTGCACCTTTTGTCCGCTCCACCCGACAATCCCCCCATGCCCTACCCCTGCCCGGCCCCCCTTTTCGCTTTCGCCTTTCTCTTCATTTTCACGGCCGTCTCCGCCCAAATCGGCACACGCTTCCCGTCGGAGAAAAAAATCGTGGTCGACGAAGTCACCGGCGTCCCGCTCACGTTTCTCACGACCCAGGCCGCGGGTGATGCCAAGATCTACCAGACGCACCACCAGTGGACCTCCGACGGCCAGTGGCTCGTCTTCCGCTCCAACCGCGTCCCCGGCCAGGCGATGGCCGTCCACGAAGCGACCGGCGACCTCGTGCAGGTCACCGAGGCCGGCTTCACCGGCATGCTCTGCCTCGCCGACCACTCGATGAATCTCTACTTTCTGCGCATCCTCCCGCTGCCCGGCGAACCCGCCCCGCCTCCCCCCGACACTTACGCGGCCGCCTCCGCGGTCACCCCCCGGGCCGATCCACCGGCCCCCGTTGCACCCGCGGCGCGCGGCAGCGACCGCGGGGGTCCCGCCGGCCCGCGCGGCCCCGCGCAAATCATCCGCACCGACCTTGCCAAACTTTTCGCCGACAGCCTCGCCGGCAAACTCCAGCCCGCCGCCGCCTACGAAAAAATCTGTGGCACCGTGCCGCCCGAGTTCGGCGCCGTCGGCGATGTCGCCCTCGATCCCACGGAAAACTTCGTCTACTTCCGCGTCGGCAACAAAGACCTCGCCGCGCAACACCTCCCGCCCGGCGCCCGGCCCGAACCCGCCTTCGGCCCGCGCCACCTGGGCGCCGGCCCCACCGGCCTCGCAAGCATGAACCTCAAGACCGGCGAAACCACATTCATCGTCGCCGTCCCTTTTCAGATCGGCCACGTGCAGACGAATCCCTGGGTTCCCGGCGAAATCGTCTTCTGCTGGGAGACCGGCGGCAAAGCCCCCCAACGCACCTGGACCGTCCTCGCCGACGGCACCGGCCTCCGCCCGCTTTACCCCGAAGCCCCCTCCGAGTGGGTCACCCACGAAGCCATCATCACCCAAGACGAAGTCGCCTTCGCCGTCATGGGCCACCGCAAACCCGGCGTGAACGACGACTGGGGCACCTCCGGCACCCGCGAACACCCCACCGGCCTCGGTATCGTAAATCTCCGGACGCGCGAGATGCGCTTCGCCGGCCAGACGAAATCCGGCAGCGGCCTCTGGCACGTCCACGGCTCGCCCGACGGACGCTGGGCCGTCGGCGACGATTTCGAGCGCAACATTTACCTGATCGACCGGCGCTCCGACGAAATGGTCCTCCTCTCCGCCGACCACAAACGCACCGCCGCCGACCACCCGCACCCCACCTTCAGCGCCGACAGCACCCGCATCCAAATCCAGTCCGCCAAACTCTCCGCCGACGGCCGCTCGATGAACATCTGCATCATCCCCGTCCCCGAAAAACTCCTCCGGCGCACTTACTCGACGAAGCTCAACTGAGCCCGGCTGGTCATGGCGAGGCGCAGAGCGACCAAGCACTCCAGCCGGATTTCTACCGCGCGCTTCGCCACCCACCGACCCCAAATGCCTGAATGCTTCGAGCGTCAATTTCACCCGGCTCCGGCCGCCACCACGGCCACGCGCGCCACCACCCCGCGCCCCTGGCTCGGCGCCACGATCCGCTCCCTCGCCCACTTCGGCGAAATCTCCGCCCTCACCCTCGCCAGCCTCGAAAGAGCCCTCACCCTCGAGGTTCCCGCCACCTCTCCGCTCGCGAAAGTCCGCCTGCAAAAAAAGCGCCGCATCCTCCCCGCAACGACCCGCCCCTCCTCCCCGGCCAAGCCCTCCACCTCACCTTCTCGCGCCAACCAAAAAACTCACCGTGACCCTCACCCCATGATCATGCACCACCGCACTCCCGCTGTCCCAGCTCTCCTGTCCGCCCTCCTCGGCCTTTTCCTTTCCCTCGCGCCATCCGCACACGCCCAGCCCACCCCCGCACCCGACCTCGCCAAAAATCCCGCCCCCACCCGCACTCCGCTCAACCCGGCCCTCCCCACGCTCTTCGTCGCCGGCGACTCCACCGCCGCCCGCGGACGCGGCGAGCGCCAGCAGGGCTGGGCCGAACCCTTCGCCAACTATTTCGACCTTTCAAAAATCAACGTCGCCAACCCGTCCCGCGGTGGCCGTAGCAGTCGCACGTTTATCACCGAGGGTCTCTGGGACCAACTCCTCGCCGACCTCAAACCCGGCGACTTCGTCCTCATCCAGTTCGGCCACAACGACGGCAGTCCCGTCAACGAAGACGCCTCCGTTCCGCCCGCCGCCCGTCGCGCCCGCGGCTCTCTTCCCGGGCTCGGCGACGAGACCCGCGAGGTCGACAACATCATCACCAAGAAACACGAGGTCATCCACACCTTCGGCTGGTATCTCCGCAAAATGATCGCCGATACCCAGGCCAGGGGCGCCACGCCCATCGTCCTCTCGCTCACCGTCCGCAACGACTGGCCGGCCGGCAATATCGAACGCACGAGCCGCCACAGCCAATGGTCTGCGCAAACCGCCACCGCCACCGGCACCGCCTTCTTCGACCTCAGCGCCGCCGTCGCCGACCAGTTCGAAAAACTCGGCGCCGAAAAAACCGCCGCCCTCTATCCGCAGGACCACACCCACTTCAACGCCGCCGGCGCCGACCTCCACGCCGCCACCGTCGTCGCCGGCCTGAAAAAACTTCCCGCCCTTTCCCTCGCCCGATTCCTGAAGTAGGCCGCGGGCTCCGCCCCGCCCGCTTCCCCCGCCCGCCCTCGCTTCAGCCACCCCAATAGTGCCGCATCTTTCCGCGCACAAACGCCACGCTCGCCTTAAGCTGCTCCATCCCGTCGACCCCGTCCTCGATGCTGATCCAGCCGTCGAAGCCCACGCCGCGCAGCGTCCCGAAGATCGCATCGTAGTCGTTGAGGCCCTTCCCAATCTCGCCGTGCCGCAGCCGTTTCGCGTAACCCTCGGCGCCCCCCTCCTCACGGCGCAGGTCTTCCAACGTGCCCTCGATCAGCGTGCGGTCGCTCGCGTGCATGGTCAGCACCCGATGCTTCACGCGCTGCAACAGCTCCAGCGGATCATCGCCCGCCAGAAACGCATTGCTCGGGTCGTAGTTCACCCCGAAGCGCGGATGCTGCACGCGCTCCACGAGCTCGCAGAACACGTCCATCTTCTGCGCGAACTCCGGGTAACTCCAAAAATCGTCCTTGTAGTGATTCTCGATGATCAGCGTCACACCGCACCGCTCCGCCTCCGGCAGACACGCCTCGATGCTCTGCGCCACGAATTCGATCCCGCGCTCGCGCGTCAGCTCCGGCCGCCGCTGCCCGGACAACACCCGGCAAAATCCCGCGCCCAGCGCCGCCGCCATGCGGATCCAGTGCTTTTCCTTCTCAATCTCTCCGCGGCGAAACGCCTCATCCGGATGCGAAAAATCCGGCGAGCAGCACAGCATCGGAATCACCAGCCCGCGTGCCTCCACCGTCCGCCGCGCCTCCGCCCAGCGCGCCGGATCCGCCAGCTCCAACATCCCGCTGTAATACTCCAGCCCGTCGAGCCCCAGCGGCGCCGCGAGGTCCACCCACTCCCGCAACGTCATCGTGCCGTCTTTGCACAGCGGACGCATGAAGGCTTTCGGAAACGCAGCGAGTTTGGGCATGAGACTTTGCGCCTACTTGGTGCCGCTCTTGTTCGGATTCCGGCCGATGATCGAATACTGCTCCAGCTCCACCACCGCCCCGCTCACCGGCCGTGACTCATCCCCCAGCCAGTAGACCGCCGCCGCCGCAATTTCCTCCGGCCGAATGAGGCGCCCCGACGGCGCGAATTGCTCCGGCACGTGCTGCGGCCAGTCCGCCGCCATCCCGTGCTCGATCTGGTGCGCATACTCCCGCGCCGTCAGCACCCAGCCCACGTTCAGGTGGTTCACCCGCACGCGGTCGGCGCAATGCGCGTTCGCCAGATTGCGCGACAGCGTCTGCATCGCGCCTTTCGAAAGACTGTAATCGAGCAAATTCGCCTGCCCGCTGTGCGCATTGATCGAGCCGATGTTCAACACACACCCTTCGTTCGCCTTCAGCTGCGGAAACGCCGCCTGGATCAGCAGCAGCGGCGCCCGCACATTCACCGCCATCATCCGGTCGAAATTCGCCGCACTCGTCGTCGCCAGATTGCTCCGCGCCACAATCGCCGCGTTGTTCACCACCGCGTCGATCCGCCCAAACGCGGCCAACGCCGCCGCCACGATCCGCGCCGGACTCGTCGGATCAATCAGGTCATCCAGATGCAGCACCGCCGCCGCACCCAATTTCGCCACCACGGCCTCGCCGTCCGCGCGCTCGATCCCGTGCACCAGCACGCGCGCCCCCTCGGCCACCGCCCGTTCCGCAATCGCCTGTCCAATTCCCGACGTGCCGCCCGTGACGATGATGACTTTGTCTTTGAGTCGCATGGTTGAAGTTAGTCGCGAGCGTCAGCGAGTGGAGCGTCTCACACCGGCTTCAGCACCGCTTTCACAATCTCGCCCGAGTGCATTTTTTCGAACGCCTCGTGCCAATGCTCCAGACCCCACACGCCGCCGAGCACCGGCCGCACGTCGAGCTGGCCCGACGCGAGCAGCGCCAAGACGCGCTCCCAGATCGGCCAGTTGTGGCTGAAGCTGCCCTGCAGCGTGATGTTTTTCTGCACGAGCGGATCGAGCGAGAAATTCAGCGGCTGCGGGCCCCAACCCACCTTGCTGATCCACCCCGCCGGCCGCACCAACTCCAACGCAATTTTCAGCGCCGCCGACGAACCCGCCGCGTCGATCACGCCGTCCACCCCGAGTCCGTCGCGCGCCAACGCCCACGCCGACGCATCACCGATGATCGTCTGGCAACCGTAGACCTTGGCCACGTCGAGCCGCGCCTTGTCGCGTTCGAGTCCCACGAGCGCGACCTCCGCGCCCGCCAACCGCGCCATCGCCGCACACAAAATCCCGATCGGTCCCGGCCCCAACACAATCACGCGATCCCCCGGCCGGATCTTCGCATTGTTGATGACGGCGTTGTAAGCCACACAGCACGGCTCGGTCAGCGCCGCATGCTCGATCGCCAATCCCGCCGGCACGCGGTGCAGGCAACGCGCCGGCACCCGCACGAAGCGCGTCATCGCGCCGTCGACCCCATAACCGAATCCCTTGCGCGTCGGGTCGAGATTGTAGAGACCCGCCCGGCTCATCGGATTGTTCGCGTCGATCACCGCCGCCGTCTCGCTCACGACGAGATCGCCCTCGCTCCACGCCTTGACGCCCGCGCCCAGCGCCGCGATGCGCCCGCCGAACTCATGGCCCAGCACCACGGGATAGTTGACCTTCCAACTGTGCGACGCCGTCCACTGGTGCAGATCGCTCCCGCACACGCCCACCGCCTCGACGGCCATAATCACATCGTCGGGCCCCGGCTCGGGCCGCGCGAACTCACGCAACTCCACGCTGTGCGGCGCGGACGAAAAATTGACGACAGCAGGACTTTTCATCGGATAAAAATGTTCGGCGTTTCCTCGCCCACTTAACGCGCAGGGCGCACCCGCCCCACCGCCACGTCGCCGAATCCATGCACGCGCTCACATATGATCCGCAGCGTGCCTTCCAAATTGCCGTCCGCCGTGCGAAACGCGTCCGAATCCACCGCCAACGGCGCCCCGATCACCACCAGCGGCGCCCCATACTCCGGCGCCCGCACCGCCTGTTCCAACGTCAGCCCGCCCACCGCCTGCACCGGCACCTTCACCGCGGCGACGATCTCCCGCAACTGATCCATCGGACTTGGCATCCGCCGCCCCGCCGCCGCGATCCCCCGCCGTTCGTCGTAGCCGATATGATGGATCACAAAGTCACACCCGAAGTCCTCGATCAGCTTCGCCCCCGCCACCATGTCCGGGCAGCCCAGATTGTCGCCCATCACTTTGACGCCGTAGTCGCGCCCGGCCTTCACGACACACTTCAACGTCTCCTCGTGCGCCCGCGCCATCACCACCACGTGGGTCGCCCCCGCCTTCGCCATCATCTCGGCCTCGAGATAACCGCCGTCCATCGTCTTCAAATCCGCCACGATCGGCACGCCGGGAAACCGCTCGCGCAACGCCCGCACCCCGTGCAACCCCTCCGCCAGAATCAGCGGCGTGCCCGCCTCCAGCCAGTCCACGCCGGCGCGCCGGGCGAGCGCGGCCGTGGCCAACGCTTCTTCGAGATTCGTGAGGTCGAGCGAGATCTGGACGATCGGCAACATGGGGTGAAGGGCCGCCAGACTGCGCGGCGCAACCCCGCGCCGTCAACGCGCGACCGCCCCTCGTCCCAACTTAAGACCATGGTCGCAGCGCGCCCCGCCCCTTTTACCTTCTCCTCCCCACGTTCTCCGGCCACCTCTCCCCCATGCACCTGACCCACCTTGCCTGCACGCTCTGCGGCCAAGCGCACGACGCCACCCTTCCCCAAAACGTCTCCGCGTGCTGCGCGAAACCCCTCTTCGCCCACTACGACCTCGCCGCCGCCGCCCGCACCTTCACCAAGGATTCCCTCCGCACCCGCGCCAAATCCCTCTGGCGCTATCGCGAAGTGCTCCCCGTCCGCGCCGACACCGACATCGTCACCCTCGGCGAAGGCTTCACCCCGCTCCTGCCCGCCCCCCGCCTCGCGGCCAAACACGCGCTCCGTTCCCTCTGGATCAAAGACGAGGCGCAGAACCCCACCGCCAGTTTCAAGGCCCGCGGCATGACCACCGCCGTCTCCATGGCCAAACAATTCGGCCTGAAAAAACTCGCCGTCCCGTCCGCCGGCAACGCCGCCGGCGCCCTCGCCGCCTACGCCGCCCGCGCCGGCATGGAAGCGCACATCTTCATGCCCCGCGACACCCCCCGCGCGAATATCATCGAGTGCGAACAAATGGGCGCACACGTCACCCTCATCGCCGGCCTCATCACCGACTGCGGCGCCGAGGTCGCGAAACGCAAAACCGCCGAGGGCTGGTTCGATGTGTCCACGCTCAAGGAACCCTACCGCGCCGAGGGCAAAAAAACCCTCGGCTACGAACTCGCCGAGCAACTCAACTGGACCCTCCCCGACGTGATCCTCTATCCCACCGGCGGCGGCACCGGCCTCATCGGCATGTGGAAGGCCTTCGACGAAATGGAAAAGCTCGGGTGGATCGGCTCCGCCCGTCCGCGCATGTTCACGGTCCAGGCCGACGGCTGCCAACCGATCGTCCGCGCCTTCGCCGCCGGCGAGAAATTCGCCGCGGAACACCTCCACGCCACCACCCGCGCCAGCGGCCTGCGCGTCCCCAAAGCCATCGGCGACTTCCTCATGCTCGATGCGTTGCGCTCCTCCCGCGGCGGCGCCGTCGCCGTCCCCGACGACGCGATGATCGCCTGCACCCGCGAAGTCGGCGCCCTCGAGGGCGTCTTTGTGGCCCCCGAAGGCGCCGCCTGTTACGCCGCCCTCAAAACCCTCCTCGCCGCGGGCACGGTGCAACCCGAAGAATCCGTCGTCCTCTTCAACACGAGCACCGGCCTGAAATATCTGGAGTGCTACGGCGGGTAGTAGGACCGTCTTACATCTCCAAAACTACGCCCGTAGTTGACGACGCTTCCGCTCACTCTTTTTATTCACCCATGAAAGAGTTCCCCATCTCCACCCGCTTCACCGCCGCCGAACTGAAGCAACTCGACCGCACCGCCGTCGAAGCCGGCATGTCGCGCTCCGAACTCATCCACGCCCGCTCACTCGGCAAGGTCGTCACCACCCACGAACTCGCCGACTGGGCTGAATCCGAGTTGGCCAAGAATGCCGAACAGAAGCGCCGCCGTGCCTCCCGCGCTGCTTGACTCGTCGTTCCTGATCGACCTCGAACGCGAGATCGACTCCGGTCGGCCCGGCCCGGCCCTGCAGTGGCTGCGGCGCAACCGCGCACTCCCCGATCGCCCGCTGCTGGTGTCGAGCATCACGGTCGCCGAATTTCTGGAGGGCTTCGACGACGAAGCCCGCGGTTTGGCGTTTATCGCCCGCTTCATCCCGCAGACCATCGGTTTTAAGCACGCCCGGAAATGCGCCGAGCTTCAGCGTCGCGCCCGCAAGGCTGGAAAACGCTTTGGTGAGAATGACGCCTGGCAACTCGCGTTTGCCGAATGCGCCCACGCCAACATCGTCGGCCGCGATCGCAAGGCGTTTGCCCACCTTGGAAGTCGTTACGAACGCTTCGCCGAACAATAGCCGCCGCCGGAGCTCACTCCGCCCCCATCGCCTCGAGCTCCCGCAGATACCCCGCCTTCACCGCCGCCGGCAGATCCGCGACCGCAAACCCGTTCTGCGCAATCTTGACGAGCGTCGCCCGGTCCAAACCGCCCTCCGTTCCCAGCGCCCCATACTCGTCGTTCAGCCGGTTGCCAAACAGCATCGGGTCGTCCGTGCTGATCGTGCAGCGCACCCCCGCATCCAGAAACCGCTTGATCGGGTGCTCCCGCATCGACGGCACCGCGAGCAGTTTCACGTTGCTGATCGGCGTCATGTCCAGCGTCACCTCATTGTCCCGCAGGAGTTGCATCACGGCCGGATCGCCGAGCGCCGAAAGTCCGTGCTGCACCCGCCGCACCCCGAGATACTCCACCGCCCGCCGCACATCCGCCGCCGGCATGAATTCCCCCGCGTGCGCCTTGGTGACTTTCCCCAGCGCGCGCACTTTCGCCCAAATATCCGCGCTCCAGGGCTGAAATTCCGGCCGCTCGAACCCGTGCAGGTCCACGCCCGCAATCTCGTCCCACGCGATCGCTTCGTCCACGACCTTGGCCAGCCGCCCCGCATAGTGGTCGCGAAACATCCCCAGAAACAGCCGCAACTCCAGCCCCGGCGGCTTCGCCGCATGGATCGCCCGCGCAATCTCGCGGAACGGCACGTCGCCGATCCGCTCCGCCGTCCCGAGGTGAAAACTCGCCTCCAGATAGACCCCATTCTGCGCCACCACGTCCGCCATCACCCGCCGGCAGCTCTCGTAATAATTCTCCGGTGACACAAACCACTTGAAAAAATACCGGTCGAACTGCTCCTGAAACTGCGCGAAATCCGTGAACCGAAAATCCGGGCGCCAATAAGCCGGCGGCGTCGCGAAATACTCCGGATCCATCCGCCGCGCGAGCTCCAGCGGCAGCGACCCTTCGAGGTGGAGGTGCGTTTCGGTCTTCGGCAGACGCTGCACGAAGGCGGCGAGATCGGGTGATGGCATGCGGCGGGGGGACGGAAGGTAAAGATGGGTGGCGGAAAGTGGGGGCGTGCGTTTCGCACACGCGCTCAGCACACGCCGTGCCGCCCCTCGGGCCCCAAGGCACGCCAATTGCTCTCTGCCGTTCTCCTCATGCTGCCGCCTCCGCTCCGCCACACCCCGCCCACCATCGTCGCCGGCATCCCCGTTGCCCGCCCTCGCCCTCCCCGCCCCAGCCGCGACCTCACGCTCGTCCTCGGCGCCATTCCCCAGGAAACCGACCTCGTCGCGTGGGCCCTCGCGAAAAAAACCCGCGGCACCTTCGCCGGCTTTCCTTACACCGCGGGCCGCCTCGACGGCCGCCACGTGATCGTCGCCGTCACCGGCATTGGCAAAACCAACGCCAGCATGCTCACCGCGCTGTTCGCCGAAAAATTCCGCCCGCGCGAGGTCCTCATGTGCGGCACCGCCTCCCGCATCGACCCCGCCATCCGCAACGGCGACGTCATCGTCGGCGAAATCACCTGCAACCATGACATGGGCTCGCTCGGCGCCGGCTCCGTCATGGAGTATTTCGGTTCCGAAGGCCCGCTCGGCGACCACTCGCCGATCATCTACCCCGGCGACCGCCGCCTGCTCGCCGCCGCCCGGCGCGCCCTCCGCACGCACGTCCCCGAAACCGCCGACCTCCCCCACCACGCGCCGCCCTACGTCCCGCTCGTGCGCCTCGGCCGCATCACGTCGGGCGACCAGTTCGGCATCACCGACGAACGCATCGCCGACATCGTCCGCCAACTGCGCCCCAACCTCATGGAAATGGAAAGCGGCTCCGTCGCCGAGGTCTGCCATTACCTCCGCGTCCCGTTTCTCTGCATCCGCAGCGGCAGCAACCGCACCCAAAACTCCCCCGACAACGACTACCGCACGCTGTCGCCGTTCGCCTCGCGCCAGGCCGCGTTGTTCACCGTCTCCCTCGTCCGCGAACTCGCGCGCCGTCCCGCCCGGTCGACGCGCCCCCCGAAAAAATGAAGCTCTTCACCCGCGGCGACGCCGACGGCTTCTGCGCCATCGCCCTCGACAACATCGTCCAACTCCTCCTGGTCCCCGCGCTTTGCCTCAACGTTATCGGGATGCCGCCGGAGCTCGTCTACGGCCGGATTCTCCCCGGCATCGCCGTCTCCTACCTCGTCGGGAATCTCTTCTACGCCTGGCAGGCGCACCGCCTCGCGAAAAAGGAAAACCGCAACGACGTCTGCGCGCTGCCCTTCGGCCTCAACACCCCGGCCTTCATCGCCTACGTCTTTCTCGTGATGCTGCCCGCGAAGCAGATCGCGATCGCGCAGGGCGCGCCGAATCCCGACGAGGTCGCCTGGCAGGCCGGCCTCATCGCCTGCATCGGCTCGGGCTGCATCGAATTTTTCGGCGCCTTCATCAGTGAACGCATCCGCCGCATGACGCCCCGCGCCGCCCTCCTCGCCGCGCTGTCCGGCGCCGGCATGGCCTTCCTCACCCTCAACTTTCTGCTCAACACCTTCGCCCACCCCATCGTCGGCCTCGTCACCCTCGGCCTCGTCCTCCTCTTCTATTTTGGCCGCGTGAAACCGAAACTCGGCATTCCCGCCGCGCTCGTCGTCCTCGCCGTCGGCACCGCCCTCGCGTGGCTGACCGGACTCGCCCCGCAGGGCACGCTGCCGCCGGCGGGGACATTTGGCTGGCACCCGCCCCTGCCCGTCTTCGGCGCTCTCTGGCAGGCGATGAGCGGCGGCCACGTCCTGCCCTACCTCTCCGTCATCATTCCGATGGGCCTGCTCAATCTCCTCGCGTCGCTCCAATGCATCGAATCCGCCGCCGCCGCGGGCGACTCCTTCGACACCAAATCCTCCCTCATGGCAAACGGCCTCGGCACCTTCGCCGCCGCCTGCTTCGGCTCGCCGTTTCCCACCTCCATCTACATCGGCCATCCGGCCTGGAAACGCATGGGCGCCCGCGCCGGCTACTCCACCCTCAACGGCGTCTTCATCACCGCGCTCTGCCTCACCGGCTCGATGGCGTTCGTCGCCTGGGCCGTGCCCGCCGACGCCGGCCTCGCGATCATCATCTGGATCGGCCTCATCATTTGCGTACAGGCTTTCGAAGTCACCCCGCAGCGCCACTGGCCGGCCGTCGTGCTCGGCACCGCGCCGGTCCTCATCGCGTGGGCGATGTTCTTCACGAAAAACGCCCTGCGTATCGCCGGTTCCGGCCCACCGGGCGGAATCGATTTTTCCCCCAAGCTCCTCGCGGCCTTCCACGCCTCGGGCACGTTCATCGACGGCGGATTCGCCCTGGAGCAGGGCGCATTCTACTGCGCACTCGTGCTCGCCACGGTCACCGTCCTGATCATCGAACGCCGCCTCCTCGCCGCCGCCGGCTGGGCGCTCGCCGCCGCCGCCCTCAGTCTGCTCGGGCTCCTCCACGCGTGGCGCTTCACCCCGAGCGACACCGTCACCGCCCTCCCGCTCCTCGACTCCCTGACCGGCACGGGCCGGCCCGGTGAGTCGCTCTTCCCTGCCGCCGGCTATGCGGTCGGCTACGCCGGCATCGCCGCCGTCCTGCTGCTGGCCCGTTGGTTCACCGAGCCCGACGCCGGACACGGGAGCCCGCCGCCCGGCGCGTAATCGCGCCTGACCCGACCGCCCACCCGCTTCACGGTTCGCGCTTCGGCTCCGCCGCGGCGCGCGCCTCGGGACCAAAATAATTCAGGGCAAAATGGCTCTGGCTGGGTTCCTGATAGAAAATAACCGCCCCCGCCGGAATCGCGGCGCGGATCGCCTCGCGCGGCGGTTCCAGCTTCGCCCGCCACAGGCTCAGCAACGCATCGTCGAACGGATAAATCTTCCGGTCCGATATGATCGTGATGAGCGGATTCCACGGCAGATAGAGCGATCCCGGACTCGCCCGGGCCCGCGCCAGCAGATTCTCCAGTCCGCGATAGGGCGTCCACACCGAGTCGCGCAGGAAGGCCACCCGGTAGTCCACGGCGAGACCGACGAGCAGCGCCGCACCGAGCACCAACGCCGGCCGCAGGCGCCGCGTGTCCGCGCGCATCGCGTCCGCCTGCACCAGCGCAGCCCCCACGACGATCAACCCGGCCACCAGCCCGTAAAACACGGCGTGCACGGAGTTGATCCCGCCGCCGGCTTTCAACGAGGCCACCAGGCCAAACGGGGCCTGCCAGGCCGCCGCCCAGCCGAGCAGACGCACCATCGCCCCGGCCTCCGGCGCCAGCGGCCCGCGCCAGGCCGGCCGCAACACCAGCCAGCCGATCCCGCACGCCACCCACCAAACCCACGCCGTTTGCACCAGGTCCCAACCGGATTGGGCCAACAGCGCCCAGCCACCCCGCCAGGGGGTGCGCGCCAGCACAAACCACGCGTTGAACAGCAGCTCTTCCGTCCCAAACACGGCGAGAAAGATCACCGCCAGCCCGCCACCGCACGCCACGAGCCAGAACAGCCAGTCCCGGATCAGCCGGCCGTACCCTTCGCGCCACAACCAGACCAGCGTCGCGGGCACGACCATCACGGCGAGTTGCTTCGTCCCGACCGCCAACGCCACGGCCAACGCCGCCAGCGGCAGCCCCGGCCGCCAGCCGCGCACCGCGCCCGCGTGCAGCGCCACGCACGCCGCCAACACCCCGGCCACGCACACCGCGTCGATATGCAGCATATAAAACGCACCTTGCGTCATCGGATTCGCGAGCATCAGCACCACCCCCACCACGGTCGCCCGCGCCGCCGCACCCGTGCGCCCGCCCAGCGCCGCCCGCACCACCAGAAACACCGGCAGCAACACCGTCACAATATTCCATCCCGCCGCGAGCATGAAGGCCACGGTCGGATTCTCCAGCCACGCAAACGGCAGATACCACAACGGAAACACCGGTCCGTAAAACCACCCGAGATGCGCCCCCGACTCCCGCAACGCGTAGATCGGCAGTCCCCGCGCCAGCGCGAACGACGGCGCCAGCCGCGCCGCATTCCACGGCACCCCCGGCACCGTGCACAGCATGTTCCACCCCAACCCCAGCAACCCGACCACCACGGCCAGCCAGGTGAACGCCTCCGCAAAATCCGCCCACCCGCGCCCCCTCCGGCCACCCGCGGTTCGTTCGCTCGCCGTCATCATCGGGCTCCCGCGCGCACCACCGCCGGCGCTCACCGCACCTGCAGCGTGTCCCCCTCAAACGTGATGCCGAGCGACGGCACCGAGACCGCCTTGCGCGCGCCCTCTTTCTTCACGCGGCCCGCGAGCCACGCATCGTAGCCGGTCGCCTGCGCCGCCGCCAGGACGGCCTCCCCGTTCTCCGGGGCAACGTAAGCCGCGAAGCCCACGCCCTGGTTGAACGTCGCATACATTTCCCGCTCCTCGATCGGCCCGGCTTCCTGCAAAAATTGAAACAACGCCGGGGCCGGCCGCGGCTGGGTGATCTCGTAGACAAACGGCTCCTCGAGCCGCATCAGCTTGCGCCAGCCATGACCGGTCACATGCGCGACATAGTTGAGCTTCAGCCCGCGCCGCTGGCACTCCCGCACAAACGCCACGTAGATCACCGAGGGCGCGAGCAACGCCTCGCCGTAGGTGCGCCCATCTCCGTGTCCGATCGGCGTCTGGTAACCCAGCGGCAGCTGCGCCGCGACCTTGCGGCACAGCGACAGCCCGTTCGTCTGCACGCCCGAACTCGCGAGGAAAATAATCTGGTCGCCGTCCCGCACGTCGCCCGTGATGCGCCGGCTCTTCGGAAAAATCTTCCCGATCGCCGATCCCGCCAGCACGATCGCTTCCGGTTCCACAATGCCGCCCAACGTCGGCGTCTCGCCCCCACCCCAGACCGCCCCGGCCTCGCGGCACCCTTCGGCGAAACCCGCCACGAGGGCGTTCGTGCGCGTCTCATCGGCAAACCACCCCGAGTCGCCCACCGCCGCATGCATCGCGACCGAGATCGGCAACGCCCCGCAGGTCACCAGATCGTTGACCATCGTCGCCACCGTATCGATCGAGATCTCCCGGTAAAAACACTTCCCCGTCGCCGCGTAGACGGCGTCCGCCACGAGGTTCTTCGTGCCAAGCCCTTCCTCGACGTGCGCGAGAAAATGGTCCGCCGCCTCGATGAGGTAGGCGCTCTCCCCGCGCGTCGTCGCCGGCTCGGCGTAACCGTGGTCCGCCAACACGCCCGCCGTCGTGCGCGCGGCCTTCTGGCACGCGCGCTTGAACGCATCGAGCTGATCGTAACGCACACCGGATGATTCGTAGCTGAGCGACATGGGAAAAGAGGGAAGACTAACGGTTGCCCCGATGGAAGCCGATCTTCGGCTTCTTTGCGTCTTCGACCGCCGGAGCGTCGAGCAACGGTTGGAGGCGCGCCACGACTTCGCGCAGCACCGAGTCGTGCTCGACGAGGCGCCGGTCGATCTCCGCGAGGCGCTGGAGAATCGTCGCATTCGCGAGCAACGCCTCACGCATCGGCCCAAAGGCCCGCACGAGGTAGAGACTCATTCCCACCGCCTTCTCGCTGCGCAGCACCTTGGCCGCCATCAGCGCGCCGTGTTCGGTGAAGACCCACGGTCGTTTCCGAAGTCCGCCATGAGTCCGGCTTGATATCGCATTTTGCGATATCAAGTTCGCCACCTCTTTATTTGTAAGCTGAAACCGAAAGTCTTCGGGAAACCGCGACGCATTCCGTTTCACGGCCTCATTCAGCCGTTTCGTCGCCACCCCGTCGAGCGCCGCCAGATCCGCATCGAGCACCACCTTCGTCTTCCGCAGGGTAGAAATCCGCGGCAACGCGGCCCCCCGTTCTGGTGGTGCTTTCGGCATAGCCTCGCACCTTAGTAGGCGCGCCCCTCGGCTTTTTCGTGATAGTTCAAAAACGCCTGGTTCACCACGCGGTAACCGCCGGGGGTCGGATATTTTCCGGTAAAATACCAATCGCCCGTGTGCTGCGGCACGGCCGCATGCAGATGCTCGATCGTCTGAAAGATGATCTCGATCT
Source organism: uncultured Opitutia bacterium (assembly GCA_903948415.1). Taxonomy (GTDB): domain Bacteria; phylum Verrucomicrobiota; class Verrucomicrobiia; order Opitutales; family Opitutaceae; genus GAS368. Next base: position 19,848 of record CAJAYO010000856.1, read on the forward strand.
CCCCTTTCCACTCGATGCCCTTCGGCCGCACGCGCTCGACGATCTTGGCGGAGATTTCCTCCGGCGTGAACGGCTCGTAGATCCGGCGCACGTGGTTCACCGGGCCGCCGCGCGCCACTTCGTCGTAACACGCCTTGTAAACATCCTCGAGCAACCCCAACTGCCCGCGCTCCCGCAGCAATTCGATCGCCGCCTCGAACGCGATGAATTTCCCCAGCTCCGACATGTCGATGCCGTAACAGTCCGGATACCGGATCTGCGGCGCCGTCGAGATGATGATGATCTTCTTCGGCTGCAGCCGCGCGAGTATCCGCAAAATCGATTTCCGCAGCGTCGTCCCGCGCACGATCGAGTCGTCCACACACACCAGATTGTCCCCGGGCTTCACCGATCCGTAGGTGATGTCGTAGACATGGCTCGCCAGCTGGTTGCGCAGGCTCTCCTGCCCGATGAACGTCCGGAGCTTGATGTCCTTGCTCACCACTTTTTCCCCGCGCGGCCAGTTGCGCAAAATCAGGTCGTCCAGCACCGCCTCCGTGAGCTCGCCCGCCGCCGCCGCCTGCAAAATCGCCGCCTTCACCTCGTCGCGCCGCCGCGCGCGCAACGTCGACATCAGACCGTAATACGCGACCTCGGCCGTGTTCGGGATGAAACTGAACACCGTGTTCGCCCAGTCGTGCCCGATGGACTTGATCACCTGGTCCGCCAGCCCGCCGCCCAGCGCCTGGCGCTCGCGGTAAATGTCGAGATCATTGCCGCGCGAAAAATAAATCCGCTCAAACGAACACGACGTGCGCGGCAGCGGCGCCGTAAACGCCACCGACTCCACCGTGCCGCGCTTCTTCATCACCACCACGTGGCCCGGCTCGACCTCCCGCACGTCCTCCACCGCCACATCGAACACCGTCATCAGCGGCGCGCGCTCCGACGCGAACGCCACCACCTCGTCGTTCTTGAAATAAAACGCCGGCCGGATCCCCGAGGGATCGCGCGCGACAAACGCATCCCCGTTGCCGATCAGCCCCGCGATTGCGTAGCCGCCGTCCCACTTCTGCGAGGCGCGCGTCAACACGCGCGCGACATCGAGATCCTCGCTGATCCGGCGGGAGAGCTCCGCGCCGTCCATCTCGCGCGTGCGCAGGTAGCGGTAAATGTCCTCGTGTTCCTCATCGAGGAAGAACCCGATTTTCTCCAGCACCGCCTGCGTGTCCGAGGCGAAAATCGGGTGCTGGCCGATCGCGATGAGGCTGTCGTTCAGCTCCCGCGTGTTCGTCATGTTGAAGTTCCCGCACAACGCCAGATTGCGCGTCGGCCACGAACTCCGCCGGAAATACGGATGGCACGCGCTCACCCCGTAGCCGCCGCTCGTCCCGTAGCGCAGATGGCCGAGGAGCAGCTCCCCGCCAAAATCGAAGTGCCGCTTCACCGTGTCCGGAAACTCGGGATAAACCCGCCCTTTGGCGGTGAGCTCACGGTATTGCTCGAGCAACGCCCCGAACACCTTGTCGAGCGGGTTCGGCGTCGTGTTGCGCTCGCGGAACATGTAGGGCTCGCCCGCCGGCATATCGAGCTTCACGCACGCCACTCCCGCGCCGTCCTGGCCGCGGTTGTGCTGCTTTTCCATCAGCAGAAAAAGTTTCTCAAAGCCCCACAGCGGCGACTTGTATTTTTCCGCGTAGTAGGACAGCGGCTTGAGCAGCCGCACCAGCGCAATGCCACATTCGTGACCGATGTGTTCGCTCATGACCGCCTCCCCGTTTGGCAGGCCGTCATCGTCGAAATTCGCGGGTGGGATTCAATCGGCATTCGGCAAAAGTTCGCCCATCTCGAAGACCCCCCGGGAATGGTCAACGGCTTTCTCCGCCGCCCGCGTCTTATGCCGTCCGCTCATGACTTTCCCGCTCCTTGACGCCCCGGCCGAGTTCGGGAGCATCCCCCTTTCCCGACTATGCTGATTCTCCGCGGCTCGCCTGCCCTCTCGCCCTTCCGCCTGCAAAAACTCCTCGACGACCTCGTCGCCGCCGGCCTCCCGGTCCGCGCCGTGGCCGCCGAGTTCGTGCACCTCGCCGAACTCGCCGCCGCCGGCCCGGGGCTCCCCGCCCGCACCCTCACCGCCGCCGAGCACTCCGTCCTCGAAAAACTCCTCACCTACGGCCCCCGGCGCACCGCCGCCCCCGTCACCGGCCTCGTCCAAATCATCGCCCCCCGGCCCGGCACCCTCTCCCCGTGGTCCTCCAAGGCCACCGACATCGCGCACCTCTGCGGCCTCACCGCCGTCCAACGCCTCGAACGCGTCGTCGCCTTCACCGTCGATTTCGGCGACACCGCCCCAGGCTTTCCGCTCTCGCCCCTCACCGCCGCCCAGCATCACACCCTCGCCGCCAAACTCCACGACCGCATGACGCAGGTCGTCTTTGGTGACCTCGCCGCCTGCGCCGCCCTCTTCCGCCACGAGGCGCCCCGTCCGATGAACAGCGTGCCCGTGCTCGCCGCCGGCCGCGCCGCTCTCGTCGCCGCCAACGCCGACCTCGGCCTCGCCCTCGCCGACGACGAAATCGACTACCTCGTCCAGGCCTTCACCACGCTCGGCCGCGACCCCCACGACATCGAGCTGATGATGTTCGCACAGGCCAACTCCGAGCACTGCCGCCATAAAATTTTCAACGCCACCTGGGACATCGACGGCGCCGCGCGCGACCACTCGCTGTTCCAGATGATCAAGCACACCTACACGCTCCACAGCGCCGGCATCCTCTCCGCCTACAAGGACAACGCCGCCGTCCTCGCCGGCACCCGCGGCGGCCGTTTCTACACCGACCCGCGCACCCACGAATACGCCGCGCACGACGAAGACATCCACCTCCTCTGCAAGGTCGAAACGCACAACCACCCCACCGCCATCTCCCCATTTCCCGGCGCCGCCACCGGCTCCGGCGGCGAGATCCGCGACGAGGGCGCCACCGGCCGCGGCTCCAAACCCAAAGCCGGTCTCGTCGGCTTCACCGTCTCCAATCTCCGCTTACCCGGCGCGATTCAGCCGTGGGAAAAGGACAACGGCAAACCCGACCGCATCGTCTCCGCCCTCGACATCATGATCGAAGGCCCGCTCGGCGCCGCCGCCTTCAACAACGAATTCGGCCGCCCCGCCATCAACGGCTACTTCCGCACCTTCGAACAAGCCGTGTCGTCCGCCGGAGGCAGCGAGCTCGCTCGCGCTGCCTCCGCCTCCCCGGCAAAAGAAGTCCGCGGCTACCACAAGCCCATCATGCTCGCCGGCGGCCTCGGCAACATCAAAGCCGAGCACGTCAAAAAAGGCGCCATTCACCCCGGCGACCAACTCATCGTCCTCGGCGGCCCCGCCATGCTCATCGGCCTCGGCGGCGGCGCCGCCTCCTCGATGGCCAGCGGCCACGGCAACGAAGACCTCGATTTCGCCAGCGTCCAACGCGACAACCCCGAGATGGAGCGCCGCTGCCAGGAAGTGATCGACCGCTGCTGGGCCCTCGGCGACGACAACCCCATCTCGTTCATCCACGACGTCGGCGCCGGCGGCGTCTCCAACGCCCTCCCCGAACTCGTCAACGACGGCGGCCGCGGTGGCAAATTCAACCTCCGCGCCCTTCCCAACGCCGAACCCGGCCTGTCTCCGCTCGAGATCTGGTGCAACGAGTCCCAGGAACGCTACGTCCTCGCCGTCCCCGCCGCCCACCTCGCCCTGTTCTCCAGCCTCTGCGCCCGCGAGCGCTGCCCCTTCGCCGTCGTCGGCGAGGCCACCGCGGAAAAACAGCTCGTCCTCGAAGACCCGCATTTCAAGAACCGCCCCATCGACCTCCCGCTCGACGTGCTCCTCGGCAAACCGCCGCGCATGCACCGCACCGACACCACGCAAAAACGCCCCCAGCACCCGCTCGACCTCACCACCCTCACCCCCGCGCCGACCGGCCCGAAGAAACCCTACTCCGCCGCGACCGCCGTCGCCACCGAGCGCGCCGCCCTCGCCGAAGCCATCCGCCGCGTCCTCTCCCACCCCACCGTCGCCGACAAAACCTTTCTCATCTCCATCGGCGACCGCACCCTCGGCGGCCTCATCGCCCGCGACCAAATGGTCGGCCCGTGGCAAGTCCCCGTCGCCGACTGCGCCGTCACCGCCGCCACCTTCGACGTCACCACCGGCGAAGCCATGGCCATGGGCGAGCGCACCCCGGTCGCGGTCAACAGCGCCGCCGCGTCCGCCCGCCTCGCCGTCGGCGAAGCCCTCACCAACCTCGCCGCCGCGCAGATCGGCGACCTCGGCAAGGTCAACCTCTCCGCCAACTGGATGGCCGCCCCCGCGATCCCCGGCGACGGCGCCGAGCTCTACGCCGCCGTCCAGGCCGTCGGTCTGGAACTCTGCCCCGCCCTCGGCATCACCATCCCCGTCGGCAAGGACTCGATGAGCATGAACACCGTGTGGAACGACGCGGCCACCGGAGAGAAAAAACGCATCACCGCCCCCGTCTCGCTGATCGTCTCCGCCTTCGCCCCCGTCGCCGACATCCGCCTCACCCTCACGCCGCAACTCCAGCGCCCCGCGCTGGCGCCAGGTGAAGTCGACAGTTTAAGTGCAAGTCCCGCGGCCAACTCTTCAACTTCTCCCCTAAACATCGATCGGCCGCAGGACACCGTCCTGCTGCTGATCGATCTGGGCCGCGGCCAAAACCGCCTCGGCGGTTCCATCCTCGCGCAGACCGTTTCGCAAATGGGCGAAGCCACCCCGGACGTCGACCAACCCAAGGACCTGAAAAATTTTTGGAACGCGATCCAGCTCCTCGGCCGCCAGCAAAAACTCCTCGCCTACCACGACCGCTCCGACGGCGGCCTGCTCGCCACTGTCGCGGAAATGGCCTTCGCGGGCCACACCGGCGTCGACCTCGATATTCCCCAGGGCCACGAAGTCTTCTCGTCGCTCTTCGCCGAGGAACTCGGCGCCGTCATCCAGGTTCGCGCCGACGACCTCGACGACGTTTCCCTCACCCTCCGCGAACACGGCTTCAAAGCCTGCACGACGCGCGTCGGCACCCTCAACCGCACGCACACGTTCCGCATCACGCGCGGCGGCAAGACGCTCTTCGAAGAAAACCTCTTCCACCTCCGCGCCATCTGGTCCGACGTCACGCGCCGCATCGCGCAGCTCCGCGACCACCCCGCCGCCGCCGCATCCGAACACCGCCTCCGCCTCGACCCGCACAACCCCGGCATCACCCCGAAGATCACCTTCGATCTTTCCGCTGTTGGCCGCGAGCTCGCTCGCGCTCCCTCCGACGCTCAGCTCCCAGCCCTCAGCGCTCAGCTCGGTGGCCGCGCCCGTCCCCCCATCGCCATTCTCCGCGAACAGGGCGTCAACGGCGAAGTCGAAATGGCCGCCGCCTTCACCCGCGCCGGCTTCACCGCCATCGACGTCCACATGACCGACATCCTCAGCGGTCGCGTCTCCCTCAAAGATTTCCGCGGCCTCGCCGCCTGCGGCGGTTTCAGCTACGGCGACGTCCTCGGCGCCGGCGAAGGCTGGGCCAAGAGCATCCTCTTCAACGAGCGCGCCCGCACCGAGTTCGCCGCCTTCTTCGCCCGCGAGGACACCTTCGCCCTCGGCGTCTGCAACGGCTGCCAGATGATGAGCAACCTCCACAGCATCATCCCCGGCTCCGACCACTGGCCGCGCTTCGTGCAAAACCAGAGCGAACGCTACGAAGGCCGCTACGTTTCCGTCCGCATCGACCCCTCGCCCAGCCTCTTCTTCGCCGGCATGGCGGGCAGCGTGATCCCGATCGCCGTCGCCCACGGCGAAGGGTTTGCCGAGTTCGCCGACCCCGCCGCGATGGAACGTTGCAGCACCTCGGGCCTCGTCGCCGCCCGCTTCGTCGACAACCACCATCACGTCACCGAGCAGTATCCGCTCAACCCCAACGGCTCGCCGCTGGGCATGACCGCCCTCACGACGACGAACGGCCGCGTGACGATCATGATGCCGCATCCCGAACGCGGCTTCCGCAGCGCCTGCCTGAGCTGGGCTCCGGCCGACTGGCCCGAAGACTCCCCTTGGATGAAACTCTTCCGCAACGCCCGGGCCTGGGTGGGGTGAGCAGCTCGCCCGGTCCACGACGCGCAAGTTCGAGCAAGAGGGTTGGGCGACTGTCCGCCCGCCCTCGTCGTTCTCGCTGCACTGCGCGCGGCGGTCTTCCCACGGCGAGGGCCGGGGCAGCGCAGCTTGCTTGACCACGCCGTCGTGGGCACAGGGC